>NZ_QTXO01000001.1:638156-809804 GCF_003461685.1 Clostridium sp. AF12-41
CGCCCTTTTTCATTAATGATGGAACAGACGGATTCCCGTAAATGCCATTACAATGCCATATTTATTGCAAACCTCGATTACATTGTCATCACGAACCGATCCGCCCGGCTGTGCGATGTACTGAACGCCGCTCTTGTGCGCGCGCTCAATGTTGTCGCCAAATGGGAAGAATGCATCAGAACCAATGGTTACACCCTTCATGCCGTCCAGCCATGCGCGTTTTTCCTCACGGGTAAATACCGGCGGTTTTACCTTGAAAATTTTCTGCCATGCGCCCTCTTCCAGCACATCCATATATTCTTCTCCGATATAAACATCGATCGCATTGTCGCGGTCTGCACGCTTGATTCCATCCACAAACTGAAGATTTAACACCTGCGGAGATTGGCGCAGATACCAGTTGTCGGCTTTCTGACCTGCCAGACGGGTACAATGTACACGGGACTGCTGACCTGCGCCGATACCGATCGCCTGTCCATCCTTCACGTAGCAGACAGAGTTGGACTGTGTATATTTCAGGGTAATCAAAGATACGATCATGTCGATCTTCGCGTTATCCGGCAGCTCTTTATTCTCAGTCACGATATTCTCCAGCAGCTCACGGTTGATTGCCAGATTATTTCTACCCTGCTCAAAGGTCACGCCAAATACCTGTTTGCGCTCCACCGGAGCTGGTACATAATCCGGATCGATTTCAATGACATTGTACTTGCCATTTTTCTTTGATTCCAGAATCTCCAGAGCCTCCTTGGTATATCCCGGAGCAATCACGCCATCCGATACTTCTCTCTTGATGATGCGCGCCGTATCTGCATCGCAGACATCCGACAGAGAAATAAAATCGCCGAAGGAAGACATGCGGTCTGCACCTCGTGCTCTGGCATATGCACACGCAAGCGGAGATAAGTCTCCCATATCATCGACCCAGTAAATCTTACGCATCGTCTCGTCTAACGGAAGTCCTACCGCTGCACCTGCCGGCGAAACATGTTTAAAAGAAGTTGCCGCCGGAAGCCCAGTTGCCTCTTTCAGTTCTCTTACCAGCTGCCAGCCATTGAACGCATCCAGGAAATTGATATATCCCGGTTTGCCGCAAAGTACCTTGATCGGAAGCTCACTGCCGTCCGCCATAAAAATGCGGGACGGTTTCTGGTTCGGGTTGCATCCATATTTTAACTCAAGTTCGTTCATCTTCATTCCTCCTGTATACCCATTTAAACGCATGATTCAAATGCTGTTTCAAGTCGAACGTCCGTGAGACTTGGCGCGTGATTCTGGTCAGCGAAGCTGACATATTCTTTACAGAATCACTGCGCATCCTCGCGGAGCGTTTATCTCAGTCGGAGAATGGACTCCCACTGAGACAAACTTGCTATTACTTACCACCTGATGAGGTGGGAGTCTTCTCGACTGAGATAAACAATTTTGTTTCTGACCTGTTTTCATTTTCAGACGGTTTTTGACTTTTTTTAACTATTTTCCAGTCTGTTCCTACTTATTTTTATTAATGATCTTCGTCTGTGTCTCTCTGGTCGCAATATCAATATAGCGCACAAACAGAGATACCTTATTATCCGGGTTCAGATTCTCCCAGAGTGTCGCTGCAAACTCATCCAGGCTGTCCGGAATCTCGATCTTTTTCGGCTCACCCTCGAAGCTCGGAAGCGGATTGCCGTCGTGCATATAGGTGTGGATGAAATGTCCCTCGCCTGCAACCGGCTTCTCATACGCATATGTATAACGATGGCAGGAATCCGGATTGCCGTCGTTGGATTTCAGAATCGACAGCGCATAGTTGTAACCGCCATCCTCGATATGCAGGATACCGGAAATACGAGGTGTGTAGTTCGGCGCATCCGGCTCGAACTCGCGGCTTCTGAGGGACTGCTCAAAGGTCATCTGGCGATCCATTCCCTCATAAATCGTATCAGTCTGATCGCCGTTGGTCACGATCGTTTTATTTCCCAGCACACGGACCGGTGCATAGATAATCAGACTCGGATCTTCCAGCTTCGCCGGGTCAAATGCCTGTGTGCGGATGCCCTCACCTTCTTCTACAAACACACGGTTGCGGCTGTTCTCGCTTCTTCCCATGATAAAGTATGCCGTAACCGCCTTCTTTCCGTCCGGCGTCCGTCCAATGATAATTCCGCGTCCCGGATAAGAATTGTTTTTCAGTTCCTCTGCTATCGATACAGTCTTCATAATGGCAAAGCTTCCTCCTTCATTGTTGTGCAATAATTCACTACTTTATATTTTACCACATTCTATTCTCATTTCCAGTTAGATTTATTGATTTGTTTTCAGAAGTATTGCTTATATATAGTACTGGTATTATTTTTTATTCTAATAAACATATAAAAGCACCTGCATTCTTTTACAAATGCTCTGCACTACTTCATGACAAACCGCGTTACTGTTCACGCATACGTGCCCAGTAACGGAATTTGCCGTGGCTTCGCATTTAAATACGGCAAATTCCTGCTGCCACCACGTTTTCTTACGGCACTTTCGGTTCCAAAAGTGCCTACCTGTGAACAGTAACCAAACCGCTCTTTTACCAAAATACATCATAAAACAGACTGTTCAATCTGTACAATTCGGTGTATAATTAAAGAAAATATGCCATCAGGGCGATACATTTCACATATGTATACAGATTTTGGGAAATGACGGCATGAAGATGGCACAAAATTCGCAAGCGGTCTGCGCTATGCACCGTTACGAAAAAACGTTCATCATCAAAATTCAAGAAAAGGCAGGTTATGAATATGAAAAATGTAACAATTCTCGATCACCCGTTGATTCAGCACAAGATCTCGCTCCTCCGCAACAAGAACACCGGAACCAACGAATTCCGTTCCCTGACCGATGAGATTGCGATGCTGATGGGCTATGAAGCGCTTCGCGATCTTCCGCTGGAAGATCAGGAAGTAGAAACTCCGATCGAAACCTGCAGCACTCCGATGCTGGCTGGTAAAAAACTTGCCGTTGTCCCGATCTTACGTGCCGGTCTCGGTATGGTAAATGGTATTCTGGCACTCGTTCCGTCCGCAAAGGTTGGTCACATCGGACTCTACCGCGACGAGACAACCCATGAGCCGCACGAATACTACTGCAAGCTGCCAACCCCGATCGAACTGCGTACCATCGTTGTTACCGACCCGATGCTGGCAACCGGCGGTTCCGCAGTAGAGGCAATCGACTTTATCAAAGCACGCGGCGGAAAGAACATCAAATTCATGGCAATCATCGCTGCTCCGGAAGGATTAAAGAGACTGCATGAGGCACATCCGGATGTCCAGATCTATGTCGGTCATGTCGATCGCTGCCTGAATGAAAACGCTTACATCTGCCCAGGCCTGGGAGATGCAGGGGATCGGATTTTTGGTACGAAATAAATCAGAGTTCTATAGAAAATGAGGAGAGCGGACTCCGGTTTGGTCCGCTCTCTTTCTTTCTTCCGAGAAAGGCATATCATGGCTTGAATCTCAAACTTTATTCCCATTTCGGAATTTATTTTGATTATATATCATTAAAATTCTAATTTATGAACACTGTTGAAGGATTTACAGCCTTTCAACTACCACTTTACAGCGCTTCTTATAAAATGCGATCCCATATGCAAGAATCTCATTCCGCCCATCCTTACGAAGTTCCTCATCGTATCGACGATCCCGTTTTTGATAATCTCTGCCACCGTAAATCACACGGTCAACATAAACCACATTGTTTGGTCTTAAGCGGTAAAAGGTAAGATATTCCGTAACACTCTTTCCATTCGGTTTCTGATTATTACTATCAGTCTGCTTTTTTTGCTAATTTCCACATCACTCATATGCAGATTTCTCATCCCAAAAGCCAGTCAATGACATTCACAACTTTTATACCATCGTAATTTCCGAGTGAAAATCGATCCAATGTCAGGACAATTTTTTCATAATTATCCTGAATGCTCCGCAACGGTCTCATCTCTCTCTCAAAGGTTTCTTCCGCCGTCATATCAGCAGTTACCTGATAATAGGTAAGCACGCCTTCCTTCTGTGTCACAAAGTCAACCTCAGTAGAACCATATTTTCCGATGTTGACTTTGCCGCCCCTTCGTGAAAGTTCAAGATACACAATGTTCTCAATGGTAAATCCAAGATCATATCGCTCTCTCGGAAGAATGTGGTTTCTGATTCCCATATCTACCATGTAAAACTTATTGTTGACCTTTAAGAGCTGCTTTCCCACAATGTCAAATCGCACCACAGGATAAAAAATGAATGACTCTGTCAGGGCTTCAACATAATCGCTGACTGTGTTTTGGGATACTTTTCTGCCCGCTGAGGTCAGATAGTCGGTTATACTTTTCATTGACACCGGGCTACCGATAACGCTTGCCAGATACCTGGCAATTGTCTTTAGTAACGCAATGTCTGTGATTTTTCGTTTTCCGCCCTCTTTTTCTCTTCTTGCCTGACGCTGCTCAATATCTTTTACAATAACGGTATTGTAGATTCCCTCTAAATACTGATCTATTTTTTCATCTGTGCGGTTCATTACTGCCACATACGGAATTCCACCAGTTTTCATAAACTCTGCAAACGCTTCCTCTTTTGCCATACCTATAACCGCCATATACTCACGGAAAGAAAGCGGCAGCATCTTGATCTCTGTGTACCTCCCTGACAAAAGCGTTGCAAGCTCACTTGACAGCATATATGCATTGGAGCCTGTGATATAAACATCCGCATAGTCTCTGATATAAAGGCTGTCAACCACTTTCTCGAATAATGGAACTTCCTGAACCTCATCCAAAAAGATATACGTCATCCTATCAGCACACAAACGTTCTTTGAGGTAGTTGTACAGCTTCATATAATCTTTTAAAGGTTCGTAATCCAGATTTTCAAAATTGATAGAGATAATCTGTTCCGGTGTGACTCCACTCGCTAAAAGTCTCTGCTGATACTGTTCCAGAAGTACAGATTTTCCACAGCGACGGATTCCGGTCACGACTTTGATCTGCTGCTCGTCTTTCCATGCCCAAAGTTGGTCAAGATATTCTTTTCGTTCAACCATATCTGCATTCCTCCTTTTTCTCAGTATAGCATATTATACGCAAAACATCAAATTATTTTCCCGTTTCGGAAACTTTCATTTTATTCAGTGTAATGTTTTCCAAATTCAAAAACATATTGGATACAAGACACAGCCTCTTTTCAGGGCGTGTACCTTTTGGGTGTTGTTATGCGTTGGGATTTTCCTTCAAAGGCGAGCTTTGCCCTCGGTCTTACATAGATTTCCGGCCAGTCCGGCAGTTCCTCCACACTGCATTCATATGTTGAGATATTTTCCAGCCCATCATTTCCTTCAATTTTTCTATAATGCTACCATCCTTCCCAACTGAGATTCACATCCTCAGTTACGGCACATCGATCAGCCCAAACCGATAGAACATCCCATAAATGTAAGTCACTCCCCGGATATCGCCCAGAGATTTCGGGCGGTCTACCACTTCTCCCACCTTTTTAATATTCCGTAGTGCCAGCAGCACCGAACTCCACGCCAGACTTTTGCTCTTCTCCCGTCTATCGATCCACAGCTCTTTTGTGCACTCGCCATTCCTGCCTTTTTTTATTTCGTAAGAGAATGGCAACCCGGAGTAGGTTTTGAATTTCACACCAGCATAAGCCACAACCACACCCCAGAAGTTTTCTTCTGTCGGATCAGACCTCCACCGCTTCATCGCTCTGTATCTCCGCTGCCGCTCTGCTCCAACACTAATCTTTTCTTTCTCTGTACTGGGGAAGTACACGCCTTTCTGATAAGGCAGGTACGAGGTGACGGAGGCTTTGGATAGGTCAAGGGCTGCTGCGGTTGATAGCAATGCAGTTTTATAGTCTTGTATTTCTCGGTATTCCTCAAAAGTGTTTTTTACTTTTTCCGCCACATCTGATTCATACACCCCAGCCGTGATGAGCAGCTTTCTTACTTTGATTGGATTTAGTTTCAGCGCATCGCCGATGGCCTGCAAGGACATCTCAGAATCATAAAGCGCCACAGCATCATCCATCTGCTCTTTCAGATTTTTCCCTGCATCGTACTCCCGCTTCAGCTTCTTCCGGCCGCCGCCGGGCTTTCTGGCTTTATATGCTCTTTTCTCTCCCATAATTATTCGTGCAGCTCCAGCGGCAGTCCATCCGGATCATGGAAGAATGTCATCTTCTTGCTGCTATAATCATCCACACGGATCGTCTCACATTCAATGCCAACTTCCGCCAGTTCTCTGACTGTCTGCTCCACGCTATCCACGCAGAACGCAAGATGACGTAGCCCACAGGCCTCAGGGCGGTTCACTCGCTTCGGCGGATTTTTCTCTGCGAAAATTTCCAGTTCCGTGTGCCCATTGACACGAAGATCCAGCTTCCAGTCCTTACGCTCTGGGCGGTAGTTTTCTCTGACGACAGAGAATCCCAGCTTGTTCACATAGAAATCCTTTGCGGCTTCGTAGTCAGATACGATGATTGCAATGTGATGTATTTTTGATAAGTTCATTTTGTGTCACGCTCCATTTCTTTTGTTTATATCCTTGTTTTATTTTCGTTATAAACTATACGTCAATCTTCAAAAAAGATCGTGTGAACTCCTGGAGTTCAGTTTGTCCACACGGCGTTTATTTTTTCTTGGGTTCTTGTTTATTTCAGTTTTTCCAGAATCTCGTCCGCACTCATCCCGCTGGCTAATAATCTCTTAACCACACTCTCGGCTTCAGCCTTCTTTGCTTCTTCAGCGACCTTAGCATCTGCCTTTGCCTTCTTCGCTTCCAGGGATGCCACTTCTTTTTCGGCCTTCTTCTCCTTCAGGTCAGCTTTCAAAGTGTCAATGTTTGCAGTGATGGATGCGATCTCAGCAGTCAGGGAAACGATAGATTCCTGCTTCTCCGCGATCTGGGATGCGTAGTCTTGGGTGGTATTGGTTTTGGGACGGTTTTTGCTGCCTTTCGTTCTGGGCATAAGTGATAACCTCTTTCCTTTTATAGTTGTTTAAGTATAGCACTGTGTTGAGGTGAGAGCAATGTGCTCACTTTCCCTTGTAATCTGAACACGCCATCAAAAAATCAGCAGACACGAAATACGGATTATCTTTATCTCCGTTTTTTGCAATTAAGATAGAATCATTATCGGCTGCAAGAATGGCAATCTGGTCACCTGTTTTCAAAAGCAATTTTATCTTCTTGATTTCTGCATCTTTTGTCACGGAGTACGTTCCCAAAGTTTTTAATTCTTTTTTTCCCTTGATGTCTCTGTATTTATTTGTGATCATGCTTCCCACTGTACCACCTACAGCCAGACAACCGCCTCCAATTATTGCTAAAAGATTTAATGGACCACCAACTTTCTTTGAAGCAGTGGTAATCCATTGATACCATCTAGATTACTCATTCTTTCACCCCTATCTCCTCTTGAAAGTATCTATTATATTATCATTGGAGATGGATCAACTGCTACTTTCAGTTTTTCAATCAGTCCAGTAATATACGGGTACAATTTTTCGTCATCAAATTTTCTCAATTCATCTATTAATTCGCCTATTGAAAGAACTTTTCTCACATCTCTTATATCTGTAGGATATGATTTCTTGCCTATAATAAGGTTAAAAAAGCGAGTATCTCTCAGTGCTTCAATTTCCTTGTAGCAAGGAGTACCTTTGTGCTTAATATAGTTATATATATTTCTGATTTTCGACTCAGAAAATTCTTTCCAGAACTCAACAATTAAATCAATTGCATCAGAAAATTCTGGCCGCATTACTTTAAGATATTGAAATGGATTTCCCTCCGCATGTGGCGTACTCACACCATTTTCTGTCTTTCGCAACATATCCAATGATTTTTCAATCGAATGCATACCAATGATTTCATCCGCATTAATCACATTTCCTTCATTGTCGAATTTGTATAAAACATATTCTGCTGAAACATATGTCATCGTCCATGTTAAATCAACTAAAATATTATAATTTATTAATGCTGTTTCAAGCATTTGGGATTTGAACATTAATTCAATTCCTTTTTGAGCAACCTCATCATCTACTTTATTAAACCAGTAATCCCAATTTTCTTCCTCAGTTTTGCGTAAAAATATTCTCGCCATTTCATAGCGTTCAAAAAGTTCATGCCACTTGCTTACGAAATATACATCTTGGCTCGTCGGAAGTTTTGTATCTATCAAATTGTATTTACTGCTTGATGGCGGTTCTACTCCTTCAAAAATATCTGTTTGAAATTCCATAATACGCTTCTCCATTAATTATTCAAAATGGATAGTTACTTTTCTCACATCTCAGCCGATTATAAGATCGTTGCCTGCTGCTCACCACGGAGACATGTGTGATTATTTATAGAGCAGCGTAGGGAGCTACCGCTCTCAGTATATCACAAGTCTGCAAATAAATCAGCCTTGTAGACGCCTTTTTCTAACATTTTCTTGAAGCTACCCTTTACCGCTGCCACATCTTCATGGTAGGTCATGCCATACCAGGTGTCATTACTCCGCAGCACTTTCACAGACATCTTGCCTTCAGCCAGCAACTCACCGATGAAGGTTGGGATCAGATACTCTGCTTTCAGAGGGTTCTTAACTACTTCTTTCTCAAAAAACGCCTTGAAACCATTTTCTAGCACATCCAGAAACTCCGGAGTCAACCCCCACATATTCATAGAAACCAGAAAATTCATATCAACAGCTACACCGTCCGCTTCTGCTCCGGTTGCGGTCTTCACAATATTCTTTGTCTCTACAACCTCTGTCAGGTTGTTATCCTCATCCATCTTGCAGATACCACGAGTCACACCGCCGTTATCAGACAGCGTGTTCTTCAGCACAAATCCCGCCATACAGGATTTTCCACCATTCACCAGATACTCATGAACAGCGTTGAAGCCTTCTTTACCATAATAATCATCTGCATTGATGACGATAAACGGAGTTTTAATTACGTTCTTCGCCGCAAGCACTGCCTGTCCAGTTCCCCACGGCTTTGTACGGCCTTCTGGAAGTTCTCCCGGAATGTCATTGATGTCCTGGAAAGCGTAGTCTACTGTTACGTTATGAGAAGAGCAAACAGAGGCAATGCGATCACCAATAACCTCTTTGAACTCTTTCTCGATATCCTTGCGGATGATAAATACTACATGGTTGAAACCTGCCTCAATCGCATCATGAATTGAGTAGTCCATGATGATGTGATTGGAAGCATCCACCGGTTCCAACTGCTTGATTCCGGTCCCAAATCGGCTACCGATTCCGGCCACCATGATAAGTAATGTTGTTTTCATAACTCTATCCCTTTACTGTACTTTTGCTGCTTTTATCGGACATACCTTAATGCACTGATGGCAACGCACACACTTATTTTCATCAATCTGAGGATACTCAAATCCTTCCTCATCCTCTACCATAGAGATGGCTTCTTTCGGACAGATTGCATAACAGGCCGTACATCCACAGCATTCTTCTTTTCTTTTATATAATACTGGTATTTCTCTTTCCAACATTAATCACCTTATTTTTTCCAATCATCCACGGGCAGTATTTATTTATCTTGTTTGTTCCGGCCAACGGTTTTAACAACTGGCGATCCAAATCGACCTTTACCGGTTTACCATTTGTGCCAATCTTACCTATTAAATCTACATTAATATCAGCCAGCTCTAGAACTTGAGGGCTGATAACATGCAAGCCAGCATTTACACGATTCCTGTAATACTGCGAACGCTCATCTTCTTTTGCAAGCCATTTTTCAACCGCACCATTCTTATCAGCAATAATAAGTCCACTGTCGTATGGATGGCTATTCGGATGTGTAAAAAGTGTAACCAAACCACCGTGTTCCTTATAAAATGCAACAAATCTGTTAAAATCCACATCAAACATCGCATCTGCACTTAGGAGCAAAAAATCAGATGTCAACTTATCTTTTATTTTGAACAGCGCACCTGCATTGCCGAGCGGCTCTTTTTCAAAATAGTATTCAATATGTACGCCAAAAGACACACCTGTTATCGGAGAGTTTCCAGAACCATCACCAAAGTAATCCATAATAATATTTCCTAGGTGACTTACCGTCATAATAATGTCATCAAATCCCTGCTTTCTCAGGCATTCAATCTCTCGCTCCAGCACGGGGATACCTTCAATTTTTATCATCGGTTTAGGAATATCACTCGCCACAGAAGTAATTCGGGTTCCCTTGCCGTCTGCCATAATCACAACCTTCATCGCCATTATACGCACCTCAGCTTTATTAATATACTTCGAGTTTTTTAATAGTTACATAAAATTCATTTTCCCCTTCATGAACACAATAATTTCATAATACTATTTATGCAACAACTACGCTAAAAGATTTATTAGCACTCATTCTTAGGCATTCTAGATATTAGTGTAACCATCATACAAATACAATACATAGAGTTTTTACTATATAATTAGTCGTTTAGCAAACATTTTCTAAACCAGCCGTGCTAAACCTTCTATATACTTTCTAATTTGTATTTTTCACCTTGTAAATTATCTGCCTTAATATTGACATCAAAAACTGCCAATTAATTGAAATCGCATATGCAACTGCAATAATAAGTGCCCCTGCACACGAAAATGTATTTCTGGAATAATATGCAATTATCGTTATCATTCCTACAATAAAAGTGAGAAAGATATATTTTTTTCTCAAGCAAACAGAAACATATCTTTTTACGTCAAAATATCTATATAGAGCCATTGCCAAATATGCAATAAGTGTTGATACAGATGCTGCATACAAGCCAATGAATCTGATTAGCGCAAGATCCACCGTAATATTGATAATCGCAGCCAAAAATGAGGTTTTAGCTATCTCTGTTGATTTCTTTAATGCAACATAAATAACGCTATATAAACCAACTATCACTTGAAATAAGACTGCAATCATTAATATTGGTATCTGATAATAAGCATCTACATACAAATTATTAACCATAAGGTTAAACACAAACGGCATACAAGCAATAATGCCAATATCCACAGCGGCGAACAGATTAAACATCGTATTTATAATATCTGTCAAAAATATATCTCTATCGTCATCATTCATATGAAGCGACACAGATTCCGTCCAAGATAAATTAAATATATTATAAAATGTCACAAATACTGTTGAGAATTTGTTTGCAACCGAGTAAATACCATTTGCTGTTACGCTAATGAAATGTGCCACAATTGTACGGTCAGATGCTCCAACGACCCACCATGATAACTGATTAGGAACTAATGGAATAGAATACTTTGTAACACTTTTTAGCACTACTTTATCAAAACTCTTAAAAGAAAAATACTTCCAGGTTTTCATTGCACAAATTAGATATGTACAAGTAATCATTTTAGCAAGCAGTGTGGCAATAAACATTCCAAGTGCGCCCCAACGAAAACCTGCGATAAAAACAACATTAAAAATTACTGTGGTCGCAGCAGATAGAAAGCTTGCAATTGAATAAATACCGTTCTTTCCAAGCCCCCTCGGAAATTGGAGAAGTGTATTTAAAAAAATATTAGTAACAACATCAGCTGCAAGAAATATTTTATATTCAGAAGAAATAAAACCTTGTAGCAAAACAAAAAACAGTAAATACCCCATTGCTTGAAGTATATTAGTTACAAATACTGTTGAAAATAAAGCCTTTTGTTTCTCAGGATCATTCCTATAATCTATCATGAACCGAAACAATCCATTTTCGAATTGCCAATTACATACAGGGGTCAGCAATGCAATGTAAGTGTTGTATAAGTCTACGATACCAAATTCTGCCGGTATTAATAATGCCGTATATAGCGGTAATAGAAGGAAACTGACGAACTGCGTACAAATCTTTCCAACCGTCAAAATTATTGTGTTTTTCGCCAGTTCTTTTTGACGATTCATTTATTCAAACCTCCTAATAGTCATGTTTATACTTAAAGAATTGTCACAACATCCTTCGCATTTCTTCTAGGTGATGCTGCAATTCTAATATTCTCCGTATTCTCTAGCTTATATATAACTATCAAGCCACTTATATCATAACGTTCTGGAATAGATGTTAGTTCATGCACTTTTCTATAAGCACTTCCGGGAAAAGAGCCGTTCAAAATGCAAGAATAAAAGCCCTTGATTTGTAACGCATACAACAAATTCATTGAATAGATTCCTGCGTCATAAGATGGAATTTTCACTTCATTTCTTGAATAAAGTGATAGATCGCTAGTGACTAATGCAAATGCACTGGCACGTGCACCAAAATTTTTACATCCACCATGCAACTCTTCAATTTTCTTCATCATTTCTCTATTTTTAATAACAAAAACGTGAGTTGCTTGCCGATTACATGCACTTGGAGCAGTATTTGCCAATGTAATTACTTCTTTAATTTCCTCTTCACTAATTTGCACCCCATATCCATCATAACTTCTAACGGAATGCCTTTTATGAGCCAACTCTAAAAAAGTCATATGTTCGTATTCTTCCGTTTCTAATAAATATGGAGCCAAACTCTTATGTACACTTGATGCAAATAATTGGACATCTACGTACCCTGTATCATCAAACCCATGAATTGCATTAACTTCATGATATTGTCTAAGCAATGAAATAGCATTATCCAATGCAAACCCATCTGGCTTATCAGTTTTCATATAGAGCCGGATATTATTCTGAAGTTCGATAATTGCTGCCCTGCCGAACCCTGGTCGAAAATCAGAATGGCTCAGCCCCTTTTCCAAAATGTGCGCACCAATAATCAACTCTCTTCGATAATATAGAGCGTCTGCCTTTTCTGGATAACTAGTAGAATTTTTGAGAAAAGCACTTTCATAATTACGAGCATTACCAATAATAGTTCTTACTGCTTTATGAACATTTCTTTTTTTCAAGAGTATTCGAACACCAGGCACTACCTTTAATATTTCCTTAAACCTATTTTTCATTTTTTCTCAGCCTTTACTTAATTTGATTATTTTAATGCTTGTCTAAGATATTTCATTGATTTTTCTATTTCATAATTAATATTTTTTTGCTTTTCACTGTAATCAATTCTATTTTCAGCGAGATAATTTGTCAAATTTTCACCATTATATATGCTAATATCAATATCAAACTGATGTAACAATGAAGCAATTTTTGCTTTTTTATCATTTCTTCCACAGAGAACAATTTGTTTTTTATTTTTAAGGGAAAAAACTGTACCGTGAAAGGAATCTGTCACCACACAGTCTGCATGTCTGAAAGCAGTTATCCATTCTTCAAAAGTTGCGTTTTCTACAGATTTATCTGCCCACTTAAGTTCCTGTCCCAAACATAGTATTTTGAGCTTATGTTCTTTAGCATACTTAATAATAGGCAAGCCATTATGTAAACAATTGGGTGAGGGATGTGATTCTTCTTGATATGCTCACAGCAAGCCTTCAGTGCAGCCACATCATAGTAAATGGCTTGAGCAGGGCCAATCTGTGGAACATCAATCTTAAAGCAATGTGCATTGTGAAGCTCAAATTCATGGTCATTGATTTTAGTCACACCATCAAATTTGGTTTCATCCATGCAACCGTTACCGTTGGCTTTGCAGGCGACGTGGTATTTAATGTTCTTCTTGTTCTGATGATGCTCTGTAAGCTTGTACACAAAAGTCTCATAGCCGCCATACGCACCCAACGACTTCGCACCCACAAGATATACATGCTGAACGTCTTTTCTTGATTCCATTCCTCTATCCATCCTCATAATCTTTATATCTATGTACACATCCAGTAGATGGGAAAACCAATTTATAAAGTGTGATGCCCACACACGCCTAAGTCTTTTTCCTTACTGTCATACCCTCTCGTCACAGCAATCATATTTCTACTTTTCTCCGTTTTATTAAGTACACCTGTCTTGCTTTTGCAATCATCGAAGTGTTGTTTTATACTGTCGAACCCCGTCCATGCTCATACCCCATTTTTGTGAAGTGTCGGTTTATACACTCAAAGGGCGTAGGCGCGTATATGTTGTTGAAACTGTATATATTATCCACTTTCAACCATATTTCTACCGTCACTATGAACAAATCATGCAGATTTTTCATCCTCGACACCCCGTCCTTATGTACCTATCATCCCCACGACAGGTCTACTCAACAGAAAAGTTGCGAAGTAGAAATCGCCATTTTTCCCGATATTTTCATGACTCAACAAACCGCAGCAAAGTAGCCCTCATATTTACCGGCGATAGTGTACTCAATAGAACATTAGCAGAGTAGATGATAAGCTCATGGATTTTTGATGAATTTATCATCTGCGCCACCATTTTTCTCATTCCACCCACATCCGCCTTATCCCTCCCGCTATGTGTTCCTCATCCACCGGCAAACTGTGTAGATATCACCCATTTTCACCTCATATTTCAGGGCGTTTTGCAACGAATCTTCGGTATGTTGAGTGTGAAAATCGGGTCTTTTTTGACTATGCTACGTTGCTTCTGTTTGCCCCGTAGACATTTCTTACCCCTCAACTTACTTCACAGCACAACAACAAGCCTGTATACAGATTGCAACAACAATCTATACGCAGGCTTGTCCTCGTACCTCCTTATTCTGTTTTCTGCTCTATCAGCTTTCGCTGTGATGGGTTAAGTATAGAGCGCAACCAGAAGCCATTAACCCCGGAAAGCACGCTGGCCGTAACACACCGTGACAAGCAGAAACAAGTTGAGATGAAAAGGTCAAGCCGCGCAAACCCGCATGAAATCAGGCTTTTCTCTGCTCTCAATCAAAGCCTTCCACTTATGGATAACTTGTATTCCCTTACACCGCCCCATCTTTCCTCAAAACCACCATCACCGTCTTCATCAGAATCTTTATATCCATTCCGATATTCCAATTAGTGATATACTCCCGGTCTAGGCGGACAACTTCTTCGAAGTCCGTGATTTCACTTCGACCGCTGACCTGCCACATACCGGTAATACCCGGCTTGATCGCCAGTCTGGCTTTATGGTGCAATTCATAGAGATTGGTCTCTGAAATCAGCGGCGGGCGGGTGCCTACAAGCGACATATCTCCTTTCAGCACATTGAAAAACTGAGGAAATTCATCCAGGCTTGTCCGGCGGATAAATTCACCGATTCCGGTCTTATGGCTTCCATCCGGCATGATTTGATTTCCGATCACGCGCGGGTCGAAATCAAGCTTGAACATCTTTCCATCGCCCAGCTTATTTTCTTTCATCAGCTCATCACGGCGTGCTTCGGCGTCCATGTACATACTTCTGAATTTGTACATTTTGAACCGTTTTCCGTTTTTTCCGACTCTTTCCTGGGTAAAAAAGATCGGTCCCGGTGATGACAGATAAATCGCAGGTGCAAGAAATAAAAAGAGTACCGCCGTCAATGCACAGCCGATCAGGCCGCCTATGACATCCATCATCCGTTTGAGAAAAAGCTGGAAAGACGACGCATAATTGATGCTCGTTGTCAGCACGGTATACGGTCCTATTTTCTCCACAAACTGTCTCTTTCCCGGCACACTTGTCACTTTTGCAAGGTTCAGATGCACCGTTACGCCGGTTTCTGTCAGCTGGTTCAGCAGCTTATCCGGATATGGCACCATCTCTGAGGTTATAACAACAACCTCATCAATCCATCCCTGGCAGACATAATGGGGAAGTTCTTCCTCCTCCACTATCACAGGGATTTCTTCGATTTTCTCTCCTACATGCGATTCGTGACATCCGATCAGGCAGACCCCCGCAATCATGTATTGTGCATAATTGTTTTCCTTGATCGTTTTGACCGTCCGTCCGGCTATGTCCTCATTTGTCACAATCAGCAGAACACGCTTGTTTCCATCGACTGTTTTTTTTCGCTGCAGATGCCATTTCCAGCATTCACGCACAATATATGCGATTCCGATATAGAAGACAGACGTCAGCATCAAAGCCAGTCTGGAATACTTCTGCCCTTCCTGCAGAAGGAACAGATATAAAAGAGCACTGCCTTCTATAAAAACGGCCTGCTTGACAGCTACTATAAATTCCACAAAATGGTCTCTTCTTATGACTCCCCGCATTGTCTCCCGGCAAACCAGCAAAATCAGATCCATCATTCCTAAAAAAATCGCCATATTCCGATACAAAATCGGTGTGTATATATCCCATCCATACCCACTGCATGCATAGGCAAGTATTAATGCCGCCTGCAGAGAAATCACATCCAGGATGATGAAATCGATATGCTTCATCCATCCGCCTGAATCTCTTCTGTACATATCTACCGCTCCCCCCGTCAATGCCTATTGCAATCGACTTTGTAAATCAGCCTCTCAAGGTACCAGCAGGTACCTCTCTTACCAGGTACCTGCCGGCTTCCGCGGCCTTATCAATTAGTTCTTATGAACCAATGTAAAGACTGCATTGCCCGGAATTGTTACATTAACAGAGTTTGTTGCATGATCAATCCCGTTGACCGGAGCTAATTTCCACTTATGATCGGTTTCACTGTAGTAGTAGATTTCTACATTCTGAACATCGCCCAGAGCTGCTACTGCAATATTTACCGTGACCGGATCACTCACTACAACGCCATTTGCATCGGTTGTCATGAGCTGCTGTGCCGGCATAAGCGGAGAATATCCAACCAGTGCCGGATCACCCGTTACACGATACAGCGGAACACCTGCATTGATCTCAAACACTTTTTCTGCAACAGCCCAGCTATTGCCGTCTTTGATCTGCTGATCGGATGCGAACCCAACCGAACTGCCATTTGCAGTATTTCCCTGCGAAACAGTAATACCGTTGGAACCATTCTGACCACTATTCTTGATACCCGTAGATGTCTTGTTGGTAATGGTTCCCGCATTTACATTGAGACCTGCGCTCTTGGAAGAGGCAGAACCTGAACTGCTTCCTCCGTGACTGACTGTCACATTTGTGTTCGGGCTCGCTGCCATTGCCAGTGTGCCCGGCACTGCCATGATTGCTGCTGCCATCATGAGTGCTGCGTACTTCTTTTTCATTTGAACCTTCCTTTCCGGCTTTCAAAGCCTTTGCTTTTTAAGCTTTTTCTTTATAAAAAAGATTGATGACAATCTCTTTTAGCTCATCCATATCTGGGTAAAACTCTTCGAATTTTCCCTGATATATTTTTCCCGACAGTTCAATAAAATCACCGTCTTCCATGGCATCCGGACTGTTCAAAAGCGCCAGTCCCATGTCCATGTACTGGTCCTTCGCCATGTTGGTGATCGCCAATTTCTGTATTCCATCCACCAGCCGGGTTATGGTGGTTTTGTCTGCCGCCTGACTTTCCTTTGCCTTCTGAATAAACGCTTTCAGATATCCTTTCTGCCGGTGAAGACGAATACTTGCGGACCCCTCTTCGTCCACATCCCGGAAGCGGACATATTTTTCTGTCAGATCTCCGGTCAGGTTGACTGTTTCTCCCATCTTGAAATCTTCTGGATACTGGTTTGCGACCATCTCATCATCCACGGTAACCGGCACACCACCGACTGCATCATTAAAATAGGAAATCGAATCCATATTGACTGCAAAGTATCCGTCGATCTTAAGACCAAATAAAAGTTTAGAAAGGGCTTCTGCTGTCAGTTCACAGCTTTCTTCCCGCCCGTCTCCAAACGCATACGCCAGCGTCAGCTGCTGTGTCTCGGTCCCCAGAGGTTCCCCAAAATAGTCAAATACCTCTATCTCCGTCATTGTATTTCTTGGAATCAGAACAATCTGAGCCTGATCTCTGGACGCGTCCTCGGCGATCAAAAAGATGGCATCGGCATCGCCGCCTTTTCCCGAAACTGCCTGTGATGCCATCTCGCCCTTCGTATCAATACCCATACAAAGAATGGCTCTCATCGCTGTATTCCGGCGATATTTCTTTCCATTCCAGGTCAAAATCCCATTTTTCTGGTCTTCTGCATCCTCGTTTTCCTGCTGCCCGCGTGCTTCCATCTCCTGCACGGCTGCTTCTCTCTCTTCATATCTGTAATATGCATGGATACCGAATCCCACGCAGGCGATTCCTACCGCCGCTCCGGCAATCCATCGAATCATGTTCTGCTTTTTCATTTATCCGACTCGTTTTCGTAATATTTACTATATTTGGAATATTTTCCATAATATCTATGATAGTATCCGCTGCCTGCCATATCGACACGATTCAGTACGGCTCCTAAAATCCGGCAGCCCGTCCGCTCAAGCTGGTTTTTTGCTTTCTGCACCAGGCGATAACTGAGCGCCCCGCTTTCAACTACCAGGATAGCTCCGTCACAGCGCTGGGAAATAATAGCTGCGTCAATGACACTTCCAAGAGGCGGCGTATCAATGATGATCGTGTCATATTCATTTCTTGCCCATTCAACCAGCCGCGCAAATGCGTCCTCTCCCAGCAATTCCGCCGGATTCGGCGCCATCGGGCCAGAGAAAATGATGTCAAGATTTGGCAGATTGGTATGATACAGAATATCCCCCAGCAGTTTCTGTCCTGTCAGGTACTGCGTCAGACCGTAAATCTGCTGCCCGAATCCGAAGCGGGATACCAGCACGGATTTACGGATATCGGCATCAATAAATAAAACTCGTCCCTCTGTCTGTGCCATTGAAATCGCCAGCTGGGAAGATGTCTCACTTTTTCCCTCATCCGGCATCGTGCTGGTCAGCATGATCACTTTCAATCCACTGCCCGAAAACTGAATGTTGGTACGGAGTGTTTTCATTGCTTCCTCATATTGATAGTCTTTTTTTTCATCCTGTGTAACCTGGATGAACAGATTCTTGTTTGCCATGCTCTCCTACCTTCTTTCGTTTTTCTCTTTTCCGGCAAATGGATTGATGATATCCCAGATGCCGGAGGTACGTTTTACTTTTTTCTCGCCTCTTCCGTGAATCTTGCTCTCCGGAATCACAGCCAGTACCGGCAGTTCCAGATATTTCTCCACATCTTCCTCTGACTGAATCGTATCATTCAAAATAACAGTCAGGCTGATGTATGCACACACCAAAAAGGCTGCTATCAAAGCGCCAATCGCAGCATTTTTGGTATTGCTCGGACTGGTCTTTTTAACAGCCACCTCACCGCTCTCGATGAGTTTCGGCGGTGTCATCTCCATGATTTCTCCTACATAGTCCGATGCCACTTCTGCCGTCGTATCAACGATCTTTTTTGCCATTTCCGCATCCGGATCCTGCGCTGAGATGCTTAAAATACGTGTATCTTTCGGATTCTCCACTTCAATCTTCTTAACCAGCTTTTTATAGTCCATGTCCAGGTGAAGTTTATCGACTACCTCTTCCATGACCGAGCGGCCGGTAATGATCGTCTTGTAATCCTGCGTCAGCTGCGTGCCAATCTGCAGGTCGGCCAACGATGTCAGCGTTGTTTCTTTTGTCAGTACATAGATTTTTGCGGTTGAAGTGTACTGCGGTGTGAGCAAAAAGTAACTATATGCCCCTCCAATTGCTCCTCCAATCACAAGCGCTCCGATGATAATCCAGAGTTTCCGGAGCAACGCATACAAAATCTCTCCGACATCAATTACATCCTCGTCATCCCACGCCTGTTTTTGACTCTCTTTCGTTTCCATACCTTACAAATTTCCTTTTCTTTCTTTTTTTCTGACCGGCATTCTGCCAATCTGTTTCAGATGTATTTTAGAGTTCCTCTTATAATCGTTCATCCAGGATTATTTTTTCTGGATTCTCCACTGACAATTGCCTGGCCAATGTATCCCCGCCTTTTTTCCGAATCCAGGCAAGCGCCCTGTCACTGTCCGGTGCACGGTGATGAACCCCATGCATATCGGTTCCCAGAAAACTGATATATCCCGCCAGCAGCACTTTACGGCACCAGCGCCGTTCCAGTCTCTCACGTAAATTCCAGACATTTCTAAGCTTTATCAGACTTCCGTAATTCATCTGAAGATAAGCGCCCTCCCTCTGAAGCTCTGTCAGACGTCCTGTCTTTCTTAGACACTGATAACGCTCAATATGCGCCAGCACTGGGAAATATCCCGCCAGCAGCAGCTCCCGGACTGCATTCTGTATCTGACTCCACTGCGTCTGGGGAAGGAATTCTACCAGAACATAATGACTTCCCGCCAGTGTCAGCAGTTCTCCCCTCTGAAGCATATCAGCCATGCCTTCAAAATATTGTATTTCCTGCCCGCTATACAGTCGCAGCTCCGGCATCGCCTTCTGAACCGCTTTTGCCATCTGCTCCATAAGTCTCTGTATCTGTTCCGGTTTTGTCCGCCAGTGATAGACGGTATAATGAGGGGTTGCTATCACATTGCGCACACCTTGCCGATATGATTTCTGAAGCATCCGAACACTGGCGCTTATGCTTTTCGAGCCATCATCAAGTCCCGGAAGAACGTGTGTATGTATGTCCGAAATTCTTTGTTCTTTTTTTTTCGGCTCTTCCTGCGATTTTTGCAACATTCTATTCTCTCCCTTCGCTCTCAGCGCCGCTTTGTTCTCCCGTCAGATCCAGCCATCCATGCGTCTGCCTTTTTCTGCGGTAACAGCCGCAGCTTTTTGTATGTCCACTTTTTAAATGCGTTCCGTAAACCAGACAGATGTTTCCGCAATCGCATTGGCACACCCAGTATCGGTGAACTCCTGTCTTCTTCTCGCTCTGTCTTATAACCAAAAGATGTCCATATTTCCTGCCAACCAGATTTTCCTGCTTCATATATGTCCCTGTATATGACATAATATGTATCATGTCATATACAGTGTGCCGTGATATGAGGACTTTTACAGCCGATGAGAGAAAAGAAAAAAGGAAAACGTTGATTTTCTGATTACATTATTTTCAAAACAAAAAAATGCAACACTTAAATTTGCATTGCGGTTGCGATTTGTAATATTTTAAAGTATAATAGTAAAGAATTTATAAAAAAAGGAATGCAGCAATGACATAATACATATTATGTCATTGCCGTATTCCTTTTCATTTTACACTCTCTGATTTCCGAATATATGCCTCTACAGCATTCACTGCAATCGGATCACTTACGTGATTTCCATTTACATCCGTTGTCTGGCGAATGATCTACCGCGTAAATTTCTCCGCGATCGCACCGCTATAGTACGCATTTAGCAATTTTTCCAGATCCTTGATCTTCTCCTTCAGTTCCCGTCCGATATCGGTATCTCCGACACACTTGCGCTCCGGCACCCATTTGACCATACGGCTCTCGGAGTGGATGTCACTCTCCTTTTCGATCGCCGCCTCGGTGGACTCAAACGGATCGTGCGCGGCCAGAATCAGACCGTAGGAGTTGTATATCAGCGTATACCCCGCGATGCCGGTTTCTTTCTGATATGCTCTTGAGAAACCACCGTCTATGACGAGAAGCTTACCGCCGCATTTGAGCGGGCTCTCGCCGTCTTTGGATTTGACCGGGACGTGACCGTTGATGATGTGCGCGCCCTCCGGTTCCAGACCGAATTCACGGAGAATGCGGTCAAGCACTTCCTCATTTTCCAGCATATCGTAATACGGATTTTTTACTTCTTTATGTGTCTCTTTTTCTGCCAGAAAATAGCGTTCAAACGTTGCCATCTTGTCCTTGCCGAACAGCGGGGAATTTTCATTCAGCCAGATATACCACATCATATCCCTGCCTTTTTCCCGCTCTGCCTTATCGACCGCGACAAATCCCTTGCGGACATAATTGTCCAGAATATCGTACAGCGCCTTTCCCTTATATTGCTTGCCGTAGATCTCTACCTCCTTGAAGGTACCGTCCTTATTTAACGGAACGCAGCCATGGTAGAGAAGGTTATTGTTGTATACTTTATAGAGACTTCCCTTCGCCAGCAGGAATTTCATATGCTGCTGCAGCTTCTCGCAGTTCATGAATGCACGTTCCAGACGTTCCATAATATCTGCTTCTTCCGGTGTAAATGCATATGGATCTTTCGGATCTACGGTCGGGAAATTCATATCGAGCATCTTGTACTCTTTGCCGCCCAGCTCCAGAACACCGCGTTCAAAATCAATATGATGCAGAAGATTTCGTTTCTCCAGGCCAAATTCCGGATGGCGCTTGATGATCTGCCCTTCCGCCTTGAACTGGATGATCGAGATCGCCTTGTGCATCTTCTGGTTCATCTCGCGCTCAGACGCACTGTAAGAGTCACTGCCCTTTAACTGGAAGCAGGTGCACGGGTCATCCCCATATGTATTGATCGCAAAGGTTGCCAATGGAAGAAGGTTGATGCCGTAACCATCCTCCAAAATATCCAGGTTTCCATATCGCGCGCAGATACGGATTGCGTTTGCAATACAACCCATCTGCCCCGCTGCCGCGCCCATCCAGAGCACATCGTGATTGCCCCACTGGACATCAATCGAATGATAGGTCATCATCTTGTCCATGATGATATGCGGTCCCGGACCTCGGTCATAGATATCACCCACGATATGAAGATGATCGACCGTCAGTCGCTGAATCAGCTCACTTAGCGCAATGATAAAGGCTTTCGCCCGTCCCACACGGACAATCGTCTGGACGATCGCATCGTAGTAGGATTCCTTGTCCTGCAGATCACCGCGCTCAGTCAGAAGTTCTTCCAGCACATAGGCAAATTCCTTCGGAAGCGCCTTGCGGATCTTCGAACGCGTGTACTTGCTCGCTGCCCGGCGGCAGACCGCAATCAGACGATAGAGTGTGATCTTATACCAGTCATCCGGGTTCTTCTCCGTCTGCAGAATCCGGCTCATTTTCTCCGCCGGATAGTAAATAAGGGTTGCCAGTGACTGCTTATCCTGACGGCTCAGGGTATTTCCAAATACATCGTCAATCTTTCGCTTGACGGAACCGGAACCATTTTTCAATACATGAGAAAATGCCTCGTATTCCCCATGGATATCGGTCAGGAAATGTTCCGTTCCTTTCGGCAGATTTAAGATCGATTCCAGATTGATGATCTCCGTCGATGCCGCTGCAATCGTCGGGTAAAGCTCTGCCAGTCGATCCAGATAACGCGCCTGCAATGATTTCATGTTTTCTCTAACCCCTCCTAAATCAAAATGGCATCATAGTTTTAATACAGATATCTGTATCTTATCACATTTCCACTAAAAACGCCATTTCGATTCCTATAATAAGTATTATTAGTATTCCCGCCGTTACTGTTCAGACATGTGTAAACAGTAACTTCCCGCCCCCTTTTCATGCAGATTTCCTCATTTTTTGAAAATAAGCCAATGCATATAATTTTCCCCATACACATTGGCTTATTTCACATATCAGACAGACGTCCTTCCATACTGCCTTTTACTTCGTCTTCTATTATTTCCGCAGCTGTGCCAGGCGCTCCTGTACCTGTGCCATCATCTGGCGGTATTTCTCCAGCTTCTCACGCTCTTCGGCAATCTTTGCCTCCGGTGCGCGGCTGACGAACTTTTCATTACTTAACATGCCCTCGGAACGGGCAAGCTCTTTTTTCAACTTCTCCTCTTCCTTGGTCAGACGCTCGATCTCCTTGTCCAGATCCACCAGCTCTGCAAACGGCATATAGATGGTTGCCTTTGCAGTCACAGCCGATACGGCATCGTCTGCGATTCCGCTCTTGTCCTTCTGAAGGACAACCTCGCTCGCATAGCCAAGAGTTGCGAAGAATACACGGCTGTGCTCGAAGATGGCCAGAACTTCCGGATCCTCGGATACAACGTATACTTTTGCCTTCTTGCTCGGCGGTACGTTCATGGATGTGCGGACGCCGCGGATCGCGCGGACTGCATCCTTGATCGTCTCTACAGCTTTCTCCTCGTCTGCGAAATTCCACTCATCCTTGTACTCCGGCCAGGAAGAAATCATGATGGACGGTTCCTCATCCTGCAGGTTGCAGAAGATTTCCTCGGTGATGAACGGCATATATGGATGCAGCAGTTTCAAGGACTGAATCAGAACCGTTTTCAGGGTCCAGAGTGCAGCTGCCTTGGTGGTGTCTTCCTCGGACCAGAGTCTCGGTTTTACCATCTCGATGTACCAGTCGCAGAACTCCTCCCAGATGAAATCGTAAACCTTCTGGAGAGCGATTCCCAGCTCGTACTTATCCATGTTCTCGGTAACATCTTTTGCCAGCGTGTTGACCTTGGAGAGGATCCAGCGGTCAGCCATCTGCAGGTCAGAAAGCTTCACATCCGTTACCGGCGCTTTTTCGATGTTCATCATAATGAAACGGGATGCATTCCATACCTTGTTTGCAAAGTTACGGCTGGCTTCCACACGCTCCCAATAGAAGCGCATATCGTTGCCCGGTGCGTTACCGGTCATCAGGGTCATACGAAGTGCATCGGCGCCGTACTTGTCGATAACCTCAAGCGGATCGATACCATTTCCAAGGGATTTACTCATCTTGCGTCCCTGGGAGTCGCGTACCAGACCGTGGATCAGGACGGTGTGGAACGGCTCTTTGCCAGTCTGCTCCAGACCGGAGAATACCATACGGATAACCCAGAAGAAAATGATATCGTATCCGGTTACCAGCACATCGGTCGGATAGAAATATTCATATTCCGGTGTGTCCTTCGGCCAGCCGAGCGTAGAGAACGGCCACAGGGCGGAGGAGAACCAGGTATCCAGCGTGTCCTCATCTTGATGCAGGTGGGTGCCGCCGCATTTCGGGCATACCGCCGGTGCGCTCTTGGCAACAGTCATCTCGCCGCAGTCATCACAATAATAAGCCGGAATCCGGTGTCCCCACCAGAGCTGACGGGAAATACACCAGTCACGGATGCCCTCAAGCCAGTGCAGATAGGTCTTTCCGAAGCTCTCCGGAACGAATTTAAGTCTGCCGGATTTAAGTGCCTCTACCGCCGGTTTCGCCATCTCTTCCATCTTGACAAACCACTGTGGTTTTACCATCGGCTCTACGGTTGTGCCGCAGCGGTCGTGAGTACCTACGTTGTGGGAATGCGGAACGACTTTGACTAAAAGTCCCATTTCCTTCAGATCCTCTACCATGGCTTTTCTCGCCTCGTAGCGGTCCATGCCCTGATATTTGCCCGGTACGCTGATGGTTGCATCGTCATTCATGATGCAGATCTCTTCCAGGTTGTGGCGTTTTCCTACCTCAAAGTCGTTCGGGTCATGTGCCGGTGTGATCTTTACGCAGCCGGTACCGAACTCTTTATCTACATACTCATCCGCGATGACTGGAATCTCTCGGTCGGTCAGCGGCAGTTTTAACATCTTGCCTACGATATCCTTGTAGCGCTCATCCTCCGGGTTGACAGCTACCGCAGTATCGCCTAACAGCGTCTCCGGACGGGTGGTTGCGATCTCGACGAAACGTCCCTCTTCGCCGACGATCGGGTAATTGATGTGCCAGAAAAAGCCGTCCTGCTCCTCATGCTCTACCTCGGCATCCGAAATGGAAGTCTGGCAGACCGGGCACCAGTTGATGATACGGGATCCCTTGTAAATATAACCTTTTTCATACAGTCTGGTAAATACTTCCAGAACCGCCTCGGAACAGCCCTCGTCCATCGTGAAACGCTCGCGGTCCCAGTCAGCGGAGGAACCCAGCTTGTGAAGCTGTTTTACGATACGGCTGCCGTACTCTTCTTTCCACTCCCATGCTTTCTCCAGGAAGCCCTCACGACCCAGATCATGCTTGTCAATGCCCTGCTCTTTCAGCTTATTGATAACCTTAACCTCCGTTGCGATCGCCGCATGGTCGGTACCCGGCTGCCACAGTGCCTCATAGCCCTGCATTCTCTTGTAACGGATCAGGATATCCTGCATGGTGTTATCCAGCGCATGTCCCATATGAAGCTGTCCGGTAATATTTGGCGGCGGCATCACAATCGTGAACGGCTTCTTGCCGTTTCTGCGTCCACGCTCTGCATCGGCGTGGAAATATTTGCTGTCCAGCCATTTCTGATACAGGCGATCTTCAATATCCGCCGGATTATATGTCTTTTCCAGTTCTTTCATTGATCGATTCTCCTTTTGTGTTTTAACTCATCAAATGCTGTTTATCCTCGCATTCTATCATGAACCGCATCTTGTTTACCTTCATTTTGTGTAATTTCCGATGCAGTTTCTTACATCTGTTTCCGGACAATCTTGTACTCATCATCCGTCTGGTAGTACGGGCAGACAAAACGCTGGCTGCTTAAAAATGCCGCCATCTCGTCCTCATCCAGATCTGCCTCGCACAGATAATACCCATAATCATCGTCATAGACATAATTGCCGCACGTATCACAGCTTGTCAGCGGACCCTGTTTTTTCATCTGTTTTGTCCTTTCCGAAGCGCGTTTCCTATGAAAAAGAATGTGCCTTGGCACATTCTCGCGCCGAGCGCGGTCGCTTGCGACATGTTTCTGCTTCGCGCGAGTGCGCATCCTCGCGGAGCGTTTTTTGTTTCATAGGACGTAATTTCCTATGAAATGAAAAAGCCCCTTGCAGACATATCATCTGCAAAGGGCGTCATATACGCGGTACCACCTTAATTCAATCAGGATTTCCGCCTGCCGGTGTTTTCTTTGCACACATCCAGACTTTACCCCAATCCTCTTGATTCTATAACGGGAACTCCCGGGATCTCTTATCCACCACTCTCTTTCACAACATTCCTAAGTCATAGCAGAACGCGGTTTTTCAGAAATCCGGCTCCGAAGCTACCTTCCACATCCGTTTCCCGGAACCGTCTCTCAACCTGCGCGGTTCTCTCTGTCAGGGCTTCTATGTGTACTCCTCTTCTTCACTGCCTTTCATTTTTCAGTTCCTTGTTATCATAGAGGTTTTTCAGGAAAATGTCAAGGTTTTCGGCACAGGTTGGTAAATGATATATGCCCGTTACTGTTCACAGGTAGGCACTTTTGGAACCGAAAGTGCCGTAAGAAAACATGGTGGCAGCAGGAATTTGCCGTATTTAAATGCGAAGCCACGGCAAATTCCGTTACTGGGCACGTATGCGTGAACAGTAACATATGCCCTGGCTCTTCCCACTTTAAAGACGCCCAGCTGTAACAGCTGCACAGCCCCTATTTCGGCAACGTATCCTTATATTGTTGATACGTCCCATCCGTCACCAGCTTTGCGTATGCATCATATGCCTCCTGCAGATTCTCATACTTTTTATCCTTCGAAAGATATTCCGTATACTGTTTTGGAGTTAGATGATCGGCGATTGCTACATAATTACCAGCTGCATTCTTTCGAATAGCGGTAGTTGTTTCTGAAATATAAAACCTTCCATCTGCTGTACTGATAATAACCGGTATCTTCTTTCCTGCACCAACCGAATCGGATGATATATCTACAGATGTCCAAAATAAATATCGCTTCGACTTATCCTTCGCATCTCCCAGATAGGCCCAGGTTCCCTTTTTTAACAGGCTGTCCTCCTCAATCTTTGCCTGTATCTTTGGAAGCATATTGGATTTTGTACAGTTGGAATCAATTTCAAAATTGTTGTTATTACCCAGCATTTCCAATACGCCGCTGTTATTCAAGGGCGCATGCATATCGCAATTGATATTAAACGTATATTTCTGTTCCGAACCGCCTGTACCATTTTTACCTTTCCAGTTAAAAAGCACTCCCGAATTTGGCTGATAGGAAACTTCACATTCCCCACCTGGAACCGGATAACCAATCCAGTTGGCCGTATCACCCTGATCATTATAATGCATCACTCCACCTATCGTCACCGGGTCATGCGACTGCCATTTTGCTTTTTTCTGCTTCAGCTTTACAACCTTCACTTCATTCTCTGTATCCTCAATCATGACCGCTGCCATCACCTCTGCATAGGCAGAACGGACATTGGCAAGATCCGTGGCCTCCCGGCTGGCCTCCAGCTGCCTGGTGAAAATAGGAATAGAAATTGCAGCTAAAATGGCAACAATCGCAACGACTACCAAAAGCTCCGCCAGCGTAAAGCCCTTTTTCCTATTCTGTATATGAATTTCCATTCTTATCACCCACCTGTCACCTTTATCCCTTTTTTTGTTTTATTCTATCACATGATTCTAAAAAATTCACGCAAAACGTTTTGCATCTGACGCACATTCCCATAAATCGAAAGAAGAGGACTCCGCCTGCGGTTTTCACCGCAAAGCATCCGCCTCTTCCCCATTTCATTGCTGTAATCAAATTCCTGCCGTCAATTAAAACAGCGGAACAACCGCTCCATCGTACTTCGTCTCGATAAATTCTTTGATATCATCGCTTGTCAGGACTTCCATCAGAGCTTTTGTCTTGTCGCTCTCCTCGTCACCTTCACGGACTGCTACGACATTTCCGTATGTCTGAGCTGCCAGAGAATCAGAAGCCTCTACTGCCAGAGCATCGGTTACCTTTAAACCAGCCTCGATTGCGTAGTTGCCGTTGATAACTGCGATATCAGCATCCTGTAAGGAACGCGGAAGCTGTGCTGCCTCAAGCTCTACGATATCCAGGTTCTTCGGGTTCTCTGTAATATCATTGATAGTTGCGGTCAGACCTGCATCCTCTTTCAGTGTCAGAAGACCCTGATCCTGAAGAAGCAGAAGTGCTCTTGCCTCGTTGGTTACATCGTTTGGCACCAGAACCTCTGCGCCGTCAGCCAGCTCATCTAAAGAATCGCTCTTGCCTGCGTAGATGCCGAATGGCTCATAATGGATTGCACCTGCACTTACCAGGTGAGTGCCATTCTCCTCATTGAAGGTATCCAGATATGGTTTGTGCTGGAAGTAGTTTGCATCCAGATCGCCGGACTCCAGTGCGTTGTTCGGCTGTACATAATCAGTATACTCTACGATCTCCAGATCGTAGCCCTTGTCTGCCAGAAGGTCTCTTGCAGCTTCCAGGATCTCAGCATGCGGTGCCGGGCTTGCGCCTACTACCAGCTTCTCCAGATCGCCGTCTGCCTCTTTTGCCTCTGCGGTAGTCTCCTCTGCTGCCTCTGCAGCGGTCTCAGCAGTTGTCTCATTCGAGCTGGAAGAGCAGCCTGCTAAGGATGCAGCTGCCAGCAGTGCCAGGAATGTGGTTCCTAAGAATGATTTTTTCATAGTGATTTCCTCCTCTTTGTGTGTTTAAATTGTAACTGTTCAGTACCTTCACAGTCACACGCAAAAATCCATTAAAAATTGCCTACGGCAATGGGATTTTTGCCTACTGAACAGGTACTTTAAATTTATATTTCAGAAATGTCCTGCATCTGCCACAGACGATAGGCTGCATTTCATTTCTGTAAATATCTTATTAACGGATTCTCTTATCACTTCTTCTCGAACTCCGCGTAAAGATCTCCTGAATCAGCTGTGCGATAATAACCAGAATCACAACGGTAACCAGCATCATATCTGCCTGATAACGGTGGTATCCATATCGGATCGCCACATCGCCCAGACCGCCGGCGCCGACACAGCCTGCCATCGCGGAATATCCGAGGATTGTCGTGATCGAAATCGCTGCGCCGACTAACAGGGACGGCTTGGACTCCGGAAGCAGCACCTTGAAAATAATCTGCCAGGTTGAAGCGCCCATTGATTTTGCTGCTTCAATCACGCCTGCATCAATTTCCTTTAATGATGCCTCTACCATACGGCTGATGTACGGGAACGCCGCGATTACCAGCGGTACAACTGCCGCATTTGCTCCGATCGTCTTTCCCACGATCGCGCGGGTCAGCGGCATTACCATCGCTAACAGGATGATAAACGGCACCGAACGGAGCAGGTTGACAATCACGCCCGCCACTTTGTTGAACAGCGGCACCGGACGGATGCCGTCTTTATCGGTTACAACCAGCGCCACGCCGAGCGGAATGCCGATCAAATAAGAAATCAGGGAAGAAAGACCTACCATATATAAGGTTCTCCAGGTCTCTTTTACCAGCATACTGACTGTCTTCGCATCAAATACCATCTTAGCGCACCTCCTCATAGGTCACACCGACCGTTTTTAAATAATTGCAGATACGCCCTGCATCTACCTCGTCCTCCGGGAGCTGCAGAAGCATCTGTCCCATCGCCTTGCCCCCGATATCGTGGGTATCCGCGAGAAGGATATTGACCGGAACCTTGCAGGCTAATACCATATTGGAAATAATTGGCTCCGAGGATTCCTGTCCATTGAAAATAACGCGGATCTGGCGCGCTCTGGCAAAGCTTGTCTTCTGCCCTGCCGTCTCACCGAGAATCAGCTGCCGCCCAATCTCCGACTTTGGACCGGAGAAAATCTCTGATACCCTGCCAGACTCTGCAATGTGGCTGTGGTCGATGATCGCCACACGGTCGCAGATAGACTCAATAACCGCCATCTCATGGGTAATCACGATCACAGTAATGCCGCGTTCGCGATTAATCTTCTTGAGAAGCTCCAAAATCGATTTTGTCGTGTTCGGGTCGAGCGCACTCGTCGCCTCATCGCAAAGCAGCACCTTCGGGTTCGTGGACATCGCACGCGCAATCGCCACACGCTGCTTCTGTCCGCCGGAGAGCTGTGCCGGATATGCCTTCATCCGTTCTTCCAGACCGACTAATTTTAAAAGCTCAGCCGCCCGTTTCTTCGCCTCTGCTTTCGGGACACCGGCAATCTCCATCGGAAAGCACACATTCTGGAGTACATTTCTCTGTGCCAGAAGATTGAACTGCTGGAAAATCATCCCCATCGACTGTCTGGCTTTCCGAATCTCCGACTCTTTCATCATCGACAGGTTCTGTCCCTCAAAAATAACCCGTCCCGCCGTCGGTGTCTCCAGATAATTGATACACCGGACCAGCGTACTCTTTCCTGCACCTGACAGACCGATAATTCCAAAAATCTCGCCCTTCAGGATTTCCAGGTTAATATCATCTAACGCGGTCACCGTTCCGTTCGTTGTCTGGAATTGCTTTCCCAGTCCTTCCAGGCAGATGATCGCTTCCTTTCTCTGCTCCATGGTCTTTTCCCCTCTCTTTTTCCGAATATACAGCATTGATACCCTGTCGCATAAAAGATGCCACTACTGTTTTTCTGTCACAGGAAGCAGTTAGTGCCTTTTTGTGTCATAAGGAATTTCAAGGAATTTCCTATGACACAAAAAAGCCGCGAATCCAGTACGGATCGCGGCTTTCTATGCTATACTTACAGGTCTATCCGACCAGCCCGTTCCGTCTTTCATGCACACAAATATGACAGCACATCATACACATGCCGTTCATCATCATATTCATCTGCATGGCTTTACTCTGACGCATCGGACCTGTCCCCTTTCAGCTTATATTCCCTTATTCCTGATAGGAATTATTTGTTTATGAAGATACACCCATTTTCCGGGTTTGTCAAGTGTTTCCTGAATTTTTAAGAGCTATTTTTTAGAGCTATTTCACTCCTGCTCCGGTTTTTGCACAGCTTCTCTTCTTTTTGATATCTGGAGTTCCCGTGCTTCTGCACGGCTGCGGCGCAAATTTTCTCCTGGCATCTCCTGTTTCCGGCTGCGCCCTTTCTCACGCTCGCGGATGCGATCCGGCGTGCGGCTCTCAATGATATAGCGCGGGCGGTGCTTCGACTCCAGATAAATCTTTCCGACATACTCTCCGACGATTCCGACCGAGAGAAGAAGCAGTCCGCCGATAAACCAGAGCGATACCATCATGCTCGCCCAGCCGGTGATCGTATTGCCCCGGAAGAAATCAACCACCGCCCAGATAAGGAATCCAATACTGACAAAAAATGCCGCAATTCCCATGAACGTAATCATCCGGATCGGCTTTGTGCTCAGCGAAGTGATGCCCTCGATCGCAAAAGCCAGCATCTTTTTCAGCGGATATTTGCTCTCCCCTGCTGCCCGCTCTTTACGGTCATAATATACCACATCGGACGGATAGCCGATCATCGGGACAATCCCGCGCAGAAACAGATTGACCTCCGAAAATTCCGCCAGCCCTTCCAGTGCCCTCCGGCTCATCAGGCGGTAATCCGCATGATTATACACGGTGTTCGCTCCCAGCGCATTCATAATCTTATAAAATCCCAGCGCTGTTGTACGCTTAAAAAATGTATCCGTCGACCTGTGACGACGCACACCGTACACGATGTCACAGCCAGCCATATACCGCTCGATCATCGCGTCGCATGCGTCCACATCATCCTGCAGATCGGCATCCATCGAGATCGCCGCGTCACACCGCCGTCTCGCCGCCTCAAAAAGCCCGGCTAAAAGCGCGTTCTGATGACCGCGGTTGCGGCTCAGCTTCACACCTGCAAATCGCTCGTCCTTCTCATGGAGTTCCTCGATCAGCTTCCACGTTCTATCCTTCGAACCGTCGTCTACCATCAGCACCCGGCTTCCCGGATGAATCCGGCGGCTGCGGGTTAAATCATCTAATTTTTTACCTAAAAATTCTGCCGTCAATGGCAGAACTTCCTCTTCGTTGTAGCAAGGCACCACGATATAGATAACCGGTGCATTTCTCATACTGTCATCTCCTGCCCGGGTCACTGTCCCTTCTATGCAGACAAGTCCCCTCGTATTTTCAAAAGCAGGTTTCCAGATACAGGTATCTTGCCAGAATCCTCCCTGCAGCTGAAATCTGCTTTTTCCATATTTTTTTATTATATAGGAACTACATTAAAAAGAAAAGTAAATTTTTGACACATCCACCCGATTCCGGTATAATAGAATTGATATTTTTATCACTTTACTATTACTCGCCACCTAAAGAGGTGGGCGTCTTCTCGACTGAGAAAAAAATCAAAAAAAGCCATCTATCAGGAGGTATTCATATGTCAAAAAACGAAAAAGCAAAGGTATATTTTACAGATTTCCACACCATTGCATTTGGCGACGGTCTCCCTGCCAAATTAAAAAAACTGATCCGTAAAGCCGGGATCGGTTCCATCGATATGGATGGTAAATTTGTCGCTATCAAGATGCACTTTGGTGAACTTGGAAATATCAGTTATCTGCGTCCGAATTATGCCAAAGCCGTTGTTGATGTCATCAAAGAGCTGGGCGGCAAACCATTTTTAACAGACTGCAATACGATGTATCCAGGCAGCCGCAAGAATGCGCTCGAGCACCTGGAATGCGCCTGGGAAAACGGATTTACCCCGTTGACTGTTGGATGTCCAATCATCATCGGTGATGGATTAAAAGGCACCGATGACATCGCTGTTCCGGTGGCCGGAGGCGAATACATCAAAGAAGCTAAGATCGGCCGCGCCGTCATGGACGCCGATGTCTTTATCAGCCTGACCCATTTCAAGGGACATGAGATGACCGGCTTCGGCGGTACGATCAAAAATATCGGCATGGGCTGCGGTTCTCGCGCCGGTAAGACCGATCAGCACAGCAGTGGAAAACCACACGTCAAGGAAAAGCTCTGCCGGGGCTGCCGCCGCTGTCAGAAGGAATGTGCCAACGGCGGTCTCGTTTTCGATGAAGCCTCCAGAAAAATGCACGTGGATGCTGAGCACTGCGTCGGCTGCGGACGGTGTCTCGGTGCCTGCAATTTTGACGCAATCGAATTTGACAACAACGCAGCCAACGAGCTGTTAAACTGCCGTATGGCGGAATACACAAAAGCCGTTGTGGATGGACGTCCAAACTTCCATATTTCCCTGGTCGTTGACGTCTCCCCGAACTGCGACTGCCACGGTGAAAATGACGTACCGATCCTTCCAAATCTTGGTATGTTTGCTTCTTTCGATCCGCTGGCACTCGATCAGGCCTGTGTGGACGCCTGTCTGGCCGCTGCTCCGATGCCGGGCAGCCAGCTTGCAAAACATCTTGCTGATCCGGATTTCCACGATCACCATGACCATTTCACAAATTCCACACCAGAATCTGAGTGGAAAAGCTGCCTGGCACACGCGGAGAAGATCGGTCTGGGAAGCCGGGAGTATGAATTGATCACACTATAATAACATCGCCCCCATCTGCCAGCTGTGCCGCCGGTCTTTTTGCGGCCGCAGAGCTGTGAAAAACGGAGCCGCCCCAGTCTTTTCTGCCGGTCGGCTCCGTTTTATGCTCTTCTTTATTTCTGAATCCAGACACCATTCGCATCGACTCTATATCCGTCCGGTGTCGTTCCATTGACAAACAATGCTCCGTCAGCACTCACATAATACCAGTATCCATTCGTCTGAATCCAGCGGCTCTTCGCCATAGCCCCGCTTTCGGTATAATAATGCCAGGAGCCGTTTACCATCTGCCAGTCACGCGCCATCCACGCATCTGCATGGAAATAGTATGTCTCCCCCTTGATCAGGAGACTCTCATTTGCCGCGTAGGTTCCGTTTGCTTTCAGGTATTTCCATTCATTTCCAAACTGCTGCCACGCACCGTCGCCCTGAGCAGCTGTATTGCCAGCTCCAGAGCTACCCGGTCCACCCTGGCTGCCGGAAGAAGAGGTATTTTTGCTGGTCGTATTGCCGGACGGCTTGCTGGAATTTGACGTACTGTTGTTCGCCGCATCCGATACCGAGGTGTTCGTGCCAGCCGGTGTGCCGGATGCGCTTCCCGCCACCGCAAAACCATAGTCCAGCAGCTTTTTCGTATCGTCATAATGGGTCTGCGAACTCTTTAAAATAACTGCAATCAGGCGCACGCCATTTCGCTCTGCACACGTTACCAGCGTGTTGCCTGCCAGGGAGGTATAACCGGTCTTTCCACCTATGATTCCCTCATAGTACTGGGAATTTGCCGGATTGAGCATCTTATGTCCCATCGTAAGCGTCCGCACCGTCGGCACGCTGGCAGTCGCCGGGAAATCGTAATGCAGGGTCGATGCAACCTGACGCACCGTCGCATTATTGAATGCAGCATTTGCAATCAGCGCCATATCATGTGCGGTTGTAAAATGGTTCGCATTATTCAGACCGTTCGGGTTTGCAAAATGCGTATGCGTGCATCCTAAGGACGCTGCCTTCTCATTCATCTTATCCGCAAACGCGCTGACACTGCCGGACACATGCTCCGCCAGTCCGTTTGCCACCTCATTTGCCGATTTTAAAAGCAGACCATAGAGACAGTCCTTAACCGTAAAGGTATCGCCCGCCTTGACCTGCAGCGTCACCGCGCCCGATTCCAGATTCGAAACTGCCGTCTGGGAAAAGGTTACCGTATCACTCAGCTTACAGTTTTCCGCTACCAGAAGCGCCGTCATCAGCTTCGTGATGCTGGCTGGATAATACTGCGTATCCGCATTCTTGGAAAACAGGAACTGGTTGTGCGTCGCATCATAGAGCACTGCGCCCTGCGCTGCCACCGTCGGCTGAGCTGCATTCTGTGAAGTAACCGTTGCTCCCGAAGGAACTGCGCCGGAGACCGTGCCTCCTGCCGCCTGTCCCGGACCGGTCGCCCCGTCTGTCGCAGCAAATGCCGTCCATGACACAGACATCATAAGTGCCATTCCCAGGCAGAGGGAACGCACGGATTTTTTCCATTTATTCATCGTATATTGTCCTTCCTGTATGTATTTTCGCTTTTCTCCTACCCGCCAGCTCCCGCAAACGTAAAGTTACGTTCACTCATTGCGCGGACTTTAACGGATTTTGCCAGTGCTGCGCAGGTACAAATCATGCAAATCTGTCTTACATTTTACTTCATTTTAAGCGACAATACAAGTTGAAAGGAAAATTTGAAATTATTACAATTTTATTACAAAAACAGGTAGCCGAAGGACATTCAGATCCTCCAGCTACCGCTTGATTCTTTTTGTATCTTCTCTTTAAATCGTTGACCAGCTTCGCCGGTTTCCAGTTAACGCCGTCTTTGCATACGCCGTGCGTCACAGAATCCATCTTGTCATGCAGATCTTCTGCATTCCAGACGCTTTCTATTTTTATTTAATAAATTTTTACAGATACTTCTTCCGCAGATCTGCCCCACTCTCTGCCGACAGATACGCCGGTGCCACATCAAAGACGGTCTTGCAGCCTTTCTGGCCTTCCTGGTTCATCTTGTATGCCGCGCGTGCGTATGCCACGATGATGGAGGAAGTAAATTCCGGGTTGGAATCCAGCTTTAAGCTGTACTCGATGATATGGTGGTTCTCTTTGTTCCAGCCGGTCTTACCGCTGCGGAGTACGAAACCACCGTGCGGGAGACGGTTGTGATCGCGTTTCAGTTCTTCTTCGGTGATGAAATGAACCGTTGTGTCATAATCAGAAAAGTAGTTCGGCATGGTCTTGATCTCATTCTCGATCTTTGCCTGATCCGCGCCCTCTTCTGCCACAACAAAGCACTCTCTGGTGTGTTTTTCGCGGGTGGTCAGCTCTGGGCTGCTGCCGCTTCTGACTGCCTCCAGTGCACTCTCAACTGGGATTGTGTACTGTCTGGCATCCTTGACGCCCTCGATCCGGCGGATCGCATCGGAATGTCCCTGGCTGACGCCCTTGCCCCAGAATGTATAATTTTCGCCCTCCGGCAGGCATGCAGCTGCATAGAGACGGTTCAGGGAGAACATACCCGGATCCCAGCCAACGGAGATGATGCCAACCTTTCCGGATTTCTGTGCGGACTCATCGACTGCTGCGAAATGCTCTGGAATCTTTGCATGGGTATCGAAGCTGTCCACTACGTTAAACCACTGTGCATATTTCGGGGTCTGGACCGGCAGATCTGTAGCCGAACCGCCGCAGAGAATCAAAACGTCGATCTCGTCTTTCTTCGCCTCTGCCTCATCTACATGATAAACCGGTACGCCCTCGGTCAGGATCTTGACCGTTTCCGGCGCACGCCGTGTAAATACTGCTTTCAGTTCCATATCCGGATTCTGGCGGATCGCACACTCCACGCCGCGTCCCAGATTTCCATATCCTAAAATTCCAACTCGGATACTCATAGATATTCCTCCTCACGGTACGAAATTTGCCACGGATCCATCTCGACTTTCCAGGTTCCGTGACTCGATTTTACTTAAAAATTTCGTAACCGTTCAGCACCTTCACAGTCACGCGCAGTAAATGTGCAGACCCACTGAACAGTTACAAAATTTCAAGTGTTCCCATTATACACTAGATCCATCCGTTTTTCAATATAGGTGAGTTCACGCGTACAGGAAACAAATTCTCATTTAATTCTCAACGAAAGCCTTATTCCAGCTCCTTCATTCCGGTATACAGCTCAAAATACCGCCCTTTCTGCGCCAGCAGATCTTCATGGTCGCCGCGCTCAATGATCTGCCCGTGCTCCAGCACCATGATCGCATTGGCGTTGCGGACTGTCGAAAGCCGGTGGGCGATGACAAAGGTCGTCCGGTCCGCCATCAGCCGGTCCATGCCGTGCTCGATGTGCTTCTCCGTCCGCGTATCGACCGAACTCGTCGCCTCATCCAGAATCAGGATCGGTGCTTTAGAAACTGCTGCCCGCGCAATGTTTAATAGCTGGCGCTGTCCCTGGCTTAAGTTTGCACCGTCGCCCTCCAGCATCGTGTCATACCCATCCGGCAGACGCATGATAAAGGAATGCGCCGATGCCGTTTTTGCCGCCTCAACAACTTCTTCATCCGTGGCATCCAGCCGCCCGTATCGAATATTTTCCCGTACCGTGCCGGTAAAAAGATGCGTATCCTGCAGAACCATCGCGATATTTTCCCGCAGCTCCTTCCGGTGCATCCGGCGGACATCGACGCCGTCCACCGTGATCGAGCCGCCCTGTATATCATAAAAACGGTTGATCAGATTCGTGATCGTCGTTTTTCCGGCTCCCGTCGAGCCGACAAAGGCGATCTTCTGTCCCGGCTTCGCATAGAGCGAAATATCCTTCAAAATCACCTGCCCCGGCTCATAGCCGAAAGTCACATGGTCAAGCACCACCTCACCGCGGATCGGCGCGATCGAAACCGCATCCGACGCATCTGCCGCCTCTGGTTCCGCATCCAGCACTGCAAACACGCGCTCCGCGCCTGCCAGCGCCGAAAATACGTTTCCAACCTGCATGGAAAGCTCGTTGATCGGTCTGGAAAATTGCCGCGAAAAACCTAAAAATACGGTCAGTCCACCGACATCAAAGTTCCGGAACACACAGAGCAGACCGCCAATGCAGGCTGTCAGTCCATAATTTAGCTGGCTTAAATTGTTCATGACCGGTCCCATCACACCGCCGAAAAACTGAGCCCGGATCTGTTTTTCTTTCAGATCCGCATTGAGCCATCCAAATTCTTCCTCTGCGATCTCTTCATGGCAGAATACCTTGACGACCTTCTGCCCCTGCACAGTCTCCTCGATATAGCCGTTCATCGCGCCAAGCGCCGCCTGCTGAGCAGAGAAATATTTCTGGCTCCGTCCGGCAACAAATTTACCGGCACGCAGCATCACCGGCATCATGGCAAGCGTAATCACCGTCAGCCACACGTTCGTGTAAATCATCAGGACCAGCGTTCCCACAATACTGAGTGCGCCGGATAAAAGCTGCACCAGCGTACTGCTGAGCATCATGCCGATCGTATCCACATCGTTTGTAAAACGGCTCATCAGATCGCCGTTGCTGCCGGTATCATAAAACCGGAGCGGAAGCGTCTGCATATGGTTAAACAGCTCTTCCCGCAGCCGCTGCAGCGCGTTTTGCGCCACCTGCAGCATGATGCGCGACTGCATATAGGAAGCGGCAACGCTGACTAAATAAACCGCTCCCATCACGCACAGGGAACGGAACAGCCCCGCCACATCGCCCCGGCTGCCATCTAAAGGCACAATATACCGATTGATGATCGGGCGCAGCATATAGGCGCCCACCAGATTCGTCACCGTCCCCAGGATCACACAGAAAAAGGCGGCTGTCATCGCCATCCGGTCGCGTTTTAAGTATGAAAGCAGGCGCAGCATCGTCTGACCGCCCGCCTTGGGCTTTCCGCCCTTCATGACCGCCATCCGTTCCGGTCCCCGGCGGCGTTTCGGCGCGTCGGCTATGCGGCTGCCATATCGGCGTTTCAGGCTTTCAATCTGTTTTTCATCCATCATGCCATCCCCTCCCCGTCTGCCCGTTTTCCATATTGCGTCTCATAGATCTCCCGGTACGCCTCACAGGATGCCAGCAGCTTCTCCTGCGTTCCCTCTCCGATAATCCTGCCGTCCTCAAGGACGAGAATCCGATCCGCGTATTCCAGCGAACTCAGCCGCTGTGCGATAATAAATTTCGTCGTATCTTTCAAATCTTCCCGGAATGCCGTCCGGATCGCCGCCTCCGTTGCCGTATCGACCGCACTGGTGCTGTCGTCGAGAATCAGGATCTTCGGCTTCTTTAAGAGTGCCCTTGCGATGCACAGCCGTTGTTTCTGACCGCCGGATACATTGACGCCGCCCTGTCCCATCTCCGTTTTGTAGCCTTCGGCAAACGAATTCACAAAGGAATCTGCCTGCGCATACACTGCTGCCCGCCGCACTTCTTCCTCCGTCGCCGTCTCATCACCCCAGCGCAGGTTTTCCTCGATCGTGCCGGAAAACAGGACGTTTTTCTGTAAAACCATGCCAACGCCGTCCCGGAGATTTTTCAGGGAATACTCCCGCACATCGATACCATCCACCCGCACACTCCCCTCTGTCACATCATAGAGGCGGGGAATCAGCTGTACCAGCGACGTTTTTCCGCTTCCGGTCGCACCGAGGATGCCGATCGTCTCTCCCGGCTCTGCCGTCAGGCTGATGTGGGATAGAACCGGCTCACCGCCAGCGCGGTAGGAAAAGGAAACATTCTTAAATTCCACGCGTCCTTTCTCAACCTTCCGATCCTTCTGTGATGCATTTTCATCGCTCAGATCAATCGGCTCATCCAGCACCTCATCGATTCGCCGGATGGACGCCATCGCGCGGGAACTCTGCAAAAATACCATTGAGAGCATCATAAGTGACATCAGAATCTGTACAATGTAGGTCGTAAATGCCGTCAGATCCCCGACCGCCATCCGTCCGCCGATAATCAGGTTTCCGCCGAACCAGACAACTGCCAGTGTCGTCACATTCATCGCGAACATCATGACCGGCATCGTCGCAATTACGATCTTCAGCGCCCGCAGCCCTGCCTCCTTGAGCTCCCGGTTCGTGCCGGCAAACCGCTTTTCCTCGTAGTCTTCCCGCACAAAGGATTTCACCACCCGCACGTTCGTCAGCACCTCCTGGATGCCGCTATTGAGTGTATCCAGCGCTTTCTGCATGGCCGTAAACCGCGGGTATGCAGTCCGTAGGATCCAGACGATCGCCGCCGTCAGAAGCGGAATCACCACCAGGATGACAGCTGCCAGTTCCGCATTCATCCAGAACGCCATCACAAGCGCCCCCAGAAACATGCCCGGCGCGCGCAGCATCATCCGAAGTCCCATCATAACCAGGTTCTGTACCTGCTGGATATCGTTCGTCAGACGGGTTACCAGTGATCCCGTGCTGAACGTATCGATATTTTTAAATGAAAACTGCTGCACTCTGGCAAATAAGTCGCGGCGCAGATCGCTGGTAAAGGAAATCGACGCCTTCGCTGCAAAATATGCCCCCAGAATGCCGCCTGCCGCCATCAAAAAGGAGGTAATCGCCATCACAAGTCCCATTTTGAGAATGTATCCGCCGTCTTTCTGCGCCACGCCATGGTTAATAATCATCGACATAAATTTGGGCAGCAGAATCTCACCCAGCACCTCCGTTACCATCATGAGCGGTCCCAGAATAAAGGCGCTCTTATATGGCAGTATATATGATTTGTATCGTTTCCATTGCTTCACGCTTTTTCCTCCTGCCCGTTATTTCTGCAAATTTTTTTATGGATTCTGTTCAAACAGCTCCATCAGTTCATTCTGGCTCAAATCGCCCAGTGAAACCATTCCCTCTGAAACCACCTGCGCCGCCAGCGCAAGCTTCGCATTCTGCAGCTTCAAAAGATTTTCTTCTATCGTATCCTTTAAGATCAGTTTGTATACCGTGACCGGCTTTTCCTGCCCAATCCGGTACGCGCGGTCGGTCGCCTGGTTCTGCGCTGCCACATTCCACCACGGATCGTAATGAATCACGATATCCGCCGCCGTCAGGTTGAGTCCCGTTCCCCCGGCTTTCAGGGAAATAAGGAACACCGGAACCTCATCCGAGGCAAACGCCTGCACCATCCGGCTGCGTTCTTCCTTCGGGGTCGCGCCGACCAGAAGATGGGACGAAATGCCCTCTTGTAAAAGGCGTTCCCGAATCCGCTCCAGCATCGAGGCAAACTGGGAAAAGAGCAGGATCTTATGTCCCGCCGCAGACGCCGATGCGATCAGCGAAACACAGGTCTCCAGCTTCGCCGATTCCCCCGTATAATCTTCAAAACAGAGTGCCGGATCGCAGCAGATCTGGCGCAGCCGCATGAGCTGGGAAAGCACTTCCAATTTTCCATTACCCGACCACGCGCCGCCAGCCAGCGCCTCTTTCAGTTTCAACGCCGACGCCGTATAAAGCTTCTGCTGCCGCCCCGACGCCGCCGAATAAACGATCCTCTCTTCCTTGGTCGGAAGCTCCCGCAGCACATCCTTTTTCAAGCGGCGCAGGACAAACGGTCCCGTCATCCGCCGCAGTGCCGTCAATGCTTCCGGATCCTGATTTTTCACGATCGGCAGCTCATACCGCTCACGGAACTTCCGGTAACTGTATAAAAATCCCGGCATCAGGAAATCAAAAATGCTCCAAAGCTCGCTGAGCCGGTTTTCCACCGGCGTTCCCGTCAGAGCGAAACGGGCATTCGCCGAAATCTCCTTTACCGCCTTCGCGCCCTGTGTCTTTGCATTTTTAATGACCTGCGCCTCGTCAATAATCTCATATTCAAACGTGCGTCCCAGATACGCCTCCCGATCCCGTTTCAACAGATCATAGGACGTGATGATCACCTGCGCCCCCTCAGACGCCTCCATCCGCATCTGCTCCTCCAGCTGTTCCTGCCGTTCTTTCGCCGTCCCGGCAATCAGAAGCACGCGGATCCCCGGCGAAAACCGGGCAAATTCCTGTCCCCAGTTGTAGACGAGCGACGCCGGGCAGACGATCAAAGACGGAAGAGGTAATTCTGACCCACTGCCTTCATTTCCAGCCGCTTTCTGCTCGGTTTTTTCCTGATAAAATGCTGTCAGAAGCGCAATCACCTGCAGCGTTTTTCCCAGTCCCATATCATCTGCCAGGATCCCGCCGAAATGATACCGCGCCAACGTCCGCATCCACGTATATCCGATCTTCTGGTATTCCCGCAGCGTCTTTTCCAGCACCGCCGGAACCGCATAGCTGACACTCTGCGCCGTTTTTAGATCGCGCACCATCATCCCGTAGGCTTCATCCCGCTGAAACAGTTTCATCCTGCCGTCGCCCGAGAGACTGTCCAGATAAAAAGCACGGTAGGCAGGTATCTTCGCCTCCCCCGCCTGAAATTCACTCTTTGTCAGTCCCAGATCCGCAGTCAGGCTGTCAAGCGCCTGCAGACCGCCGCCCGAGAGCTGCAAAAATTCGCCATTTTTCATGCGGTAATATTTCTTTTTTTGGCGGTATTCACTGAGTACCTGCAAAAGCTCCGCCGGGTCGATTCCCGCCGTCTCAATCTTCAGATCCAGCCAACCGCCTCCAAGAGAAACCCCCATCGACACTTCCGGCGGGGGCAGGACGCGCAGATGGCGGACAGACTCTGACAGCCATACCTCTCCCACCTCCTGAAACTGCGGCATTCCCTCGCTCAGAACCTGGTACAGCGCTTCTTCATCCCCGCGGATCACCAGCTCGCCGCTCTCATCCTCCCAGTAAGAGAAGTACCGCGTGATCAGGCGGCTGATATAAAATTCCGCCGGTACATCCCGGCAGATCTCCCGCGGAACATGCTCGTCCGCCAGCGGCGAAAACGTAAAATCTCCATAGGAAAGCGTCGGACGCAGACGCAGCTCGTCCGGCGAATCACTGTCAAACTCAAACCGGGCTTTCAACGCCTCTGGGCGGTATTTCTCCCAATCGATCTCCGGACTCTGCAAGATCCCAAGTGCCTCCATGCCTTCCAGCACCCGCGCATAAAAGAGCGGAATATCCCGGCTTCCAACCAGCAGCTCCCGCTTCTCTTTCCGGCTTCCACACTCTCTTCCGCCCTGTTCCATCTGCTCCAGGAAAACGCCCATCGTTTCTGTATACAGTTCACTGCATCCAAACAGATGCAATCCATCTGCCACATACAGACGCTGTTCTCCCCGGAACGAAGTTAGAGCCGATGGAACCGTAACCGCAATTCCATCGCCCCTTGCTTCCACCTCCACCGGGAAACGCGGATCCTTGCGCTCAACCCGGCACACACGTTCAGCACCTTTCTCGTCCTCCGTCTGGACTTCTTTTCCCTCTAAAAGATCAAACAGCCGATCCCTCGCTGCAGATCCCAGCGTTAACGCCCGCATCACCGGAAGCGGCAGCCCCGCATGACCGCGCATCTCCTCATAATGGCGTATGTAGGCGTCCGCCTCCTCCAGCAGAAGATCTAAAAATGGGCGGCTTTCCGGCGCAAAGGCAGACGGGACGTGTTCAAACGCCATGCCTTTTCCGTATTCCACCCGTTTTCCGCTGTGAACCGCCTGTGCAAATTCCAGCAGGTTTTTCACAATATACCGTTTTTCCCGTCCGATCCGTGCCTCCAAAAGCACTTCGCCGCGCCGGATCTGTAAATAGGGATGCAGATAGACCGGTTCCCGCTCTTCCTCGCCCAGAATCCGCGCTACTTCCCGGTTCGTGTACTCCCGGATCATCATCCGGATCTCCGGCGAAGTCGAAACCGGCGGTGTATGCTCGGCTTTCTGCTGGCGGGCAAACGCCTCCTGAAGCGCTTTTGCATGCACGCAGGGACCCCGGAATGAATTTCCCTCCGCACAAGAACAAGAGTAGTCATAGATCTGACTACCCTTGATAAAAATTCTTGTCTGATATACCTTTGTCTCATCCTCAATCTGTCCCTGTACCCGTACTTCGCCCTTCCAGAAGGTATCTACGGACATTTTTATTATTTTCATGAGGATTCCTCCATATTACAGATTACATGTGTTCCGGCGATTCCATTCCGAGCAGATCCATACAGGTATCCAGCACCCGCTTGGTCAGCGTGATCAGGCTGATAAAGGCTGCCTGCTTCGCTGTGTCCTCCTCGGAGAGGATCTTATTTTCCAGATAGAATGCATTGAACGCATCCGCCACTGCCGCCATGTATTGGCAGAGCTTATGCGGCGCCGTCTCGTAGAATGCAGATTCTGTCACCTCGCCGAAACGACAGAGCGCCATCTGAAGTGCTTTCTCTGTCTCGCTCTCAGCCGGACGGATCGGAACCACTTTAGCATCCGCACCACACAGTTCCTTGTATTTCTCCAGAATGGACTTGATGCGGACGATCATATACTGGATATGTGGACCTGTATTTCCCTCGAAGGAAATAAAGCGGTCTACATCGAAAATGTAATCTTTGGTCGCCTGATTCGAAAGATCGGCATATTTAAGTGCCGCCAGACCGACAATCTCCGCCGTGCGTGTCATCTCATCCGCCGGAACCTTCTGCTTCTCCTGAATCTTCTCATATACCTTCTCATCGATATTCTTGATCAGGTGCTCCAGACGCATAACACCGCCCTCACGTGTCTTGAACGGACCACCGTCCTTGCCGTTCATCGTACCGAAGCCCAAGAAGATCATCGGTGTATCTTCTTTGACGATGCCCGCCTTCTTCGCCACACGGAATACCTGGATAAAATGAAGCTCCTGGCGTTTGTCTACAACGTAAATGTAGCGGTCCGGATGGAAATCCTGCTCACGTTCGATGATCGTCGCCAGATCGGAAGTCGCATACAGCGCCGCACCGTCGGATTTGCGGACGATACAAGGCGGATATTCCTTCGCATCCCCTTCCTGTGCGATATCGACAACCAGCGCGCCATCGCTCTCATAGGCGAGACCCTTTTTCTGTAAATCCTCGATCAATCCCGGAATATATGGCTGCGCGTCGCTCTCGCCCTTCCAGAGGTCGAACGATACATTTAAATTGCCATAGTTCTTTTTCAGATCCTTCAAGGACACATTCATGATATGCTTCCAGATCGCATAGAACGGTGCATAGCCGCTCTGCAGCTTGAAGGTCGCCTGCTGTGCCCGCTCACGGAATGCCGCATCTACCTTGGATTTCGCGCTCGCTGCCGGATAGATATCCTCCAGCTCGGAGATCGTAAACGGCGGCTCCGACGGATACTCGCCGGTATAATCCGGATCAAAATATACCAGATCCGGCTGACGGTCATGCAGCTCCTCGATGATCAGTCCCATCTGCAATCCCCAGTCACCCAGATGCACATCGCTGATGACATGGTGTCCCATATAGCGGCTGATGCGCTTGATACTCTCTCCGATGACCGCGGAACGTAAGTGTCCGACATGCAGCGGTTTTGCTACATTGGCACCGCCGTAATCGATAATGATCGTCTCCGGCTTCTCAGCTGCGTTGAGTCCCAGCTTTTCATCCTCTGCCACCTGCTGTACATAGGATGCCAGGTAGCACGGATTCAGACGGATATTGATAAATCCTGGCATCACAGCGTTGATCTCGGAAAACATCTTGCTTCCGGCTGTCTTTTCCACCACCTCATTGGCAATATCGATCGGTTTCTTTTTATACGCTTTGGCAGCTGCCATCGCGCCGTTACACTGATACTCGCAGAGATCCGGGCGGTTTGATACCGTTACGCGGATGTACTTCTCATCGTACCCGCAGCCGGTAAACGCCGGTTTCAGTTCTTCCACGATCAAATCTAAAATCGTTTTCATACTAGATTCCCTTTCATAATTTATATCGCATATTTTCAAGAATGCCTCTGCATTCTTGCTGCGAGATGCGCGTCATGCAAAGCATGACATATTTCTTTTGCGCATCTTAAGCAATCCTGCCGGAGGCTATATCAGATGGGAGCCCCACTCCCACCACTGATACTAATTTGCTCCTCGCCACCTGAAGAGGTGGGAGTCATCTCTCATCTGATATATCCTTCCGCATTGCCTTTTTCACATCCTTGCGGAACTGCTTCCAGGCATCCTCATGATCCACGAAATACTTCGGGCACGCCTTTCCAGTTACGTCATAATGACGGATCACGTCCTTCGGACTTAAATCGAGCTGTTTGCACAGCCATGCGGTCAGTTTTACCAGCGAGTCATACGTCTCGTCTGTGAACTTTCCGTCCGCCGCCGGATGGCAGCACTCGATTGAAACGGTGTCCGCATTCCTCTCATTGGAGGCATATGCCTTCTCCCCGACCGGAACGCACTCGATGATCTCGCCGTCCAGGCCGATCACGAAATTGCTGCTAACAGAAACGGTGTTACTGCCGCTCTGATCTTTCAATCCCTCAAAATAATCATGGTTCTGCTGTGCCGTCGTCCCAGGATTTGCCACATAGTGAATCACGATCCCGTTGATGACCGGGATATTCGTCCCCGGTCTGGAATATCGGTTGACCGTGAGAAGCTGCTCATCTACCCAGTTGGGCATCTCGATCGTGGATGGATCGATCAGCTTGCGGATTGTTTTCCCGCGCAGCGTCCAGCCTGTCCCCACACCTAGGAGGAAAATAAGCAGACACAAAAACAGCCGCATCATCACACGGCGCTTCTTCTGCTGCCTCGTCCTCTCCCGGCGGATTGCCGTCTGCCTGCCGGATGTACGCCTCTTCCTGCCACCAGATCTTCGGCCCAGCTCATCCTCTTCCCCCAGACGCAGACGGTCTTCTCTTCCGTTCTCCATATTTATCACTCCCCATGAGCACTGCTCACTCTGAAGCTGCTCTCTGAGATGAACCAACGGACGCGTCATAGACGCCTCCCCGATATGTTAAGCAAAAAAACTGCTGTAAAATCTCGACGTTTCCTCCGGATCTTACAACAGTTTCTCTGCTTGCTACTGTTCATGCGCTGCATAACCAGCAAAGGAAAATGCCTGCCACAAACAGTAATCTCTGTTTCCAGTCAGAAACCTGTCAGTGACACGACTGCCTCCCTACAAGGGTACAAACGGTATCGTGAAGACCTTTCTGACGTATATGTTATAACTTAGACTCTGGACAGATATTCACCAGTACGTGTATCGATCTTGATCTTATCGCCCTGGTTTACGAATAACGGTACATATACAGTAGCGCCAGTCTCTACAACTGCCGGTTTGGTAGCGCCTGTAGCAGTATCGCCCTTGAAGCCCGGCTCTGTATCTGTGATCTCAAGCTCTACGAACAGCGGCGGTTCTACGGAGAATACCTTGCCGTTGTAAGAACAGATCTTGCACATCTCGTTCTCTTTTACGAACTTGAGTGCGTCGCCGATTGTCTCCTGGTTTAAAGCTACCTGCTCATATGTGTTTACATCCATGAAGTTGTATAAGTCGCCATCGGAATACAGATACTGCATATCAACTCTGTCGATTCTGGCAGACGGGAACTTCTCGGTCGGACGGAAGGTTTTCTCTACAACGCCGCCATTCATTACGTTCTTAATTTTAGTACGAACGAACGCAGCTCCCTTTCCCGGTTTTACGTGCTGAAATTCCATGATCTGGTATACGTTGCCATCAATCTCCAGTGTGATGCCGTTTCTAAAATCGCCCGCTGATATCATAAATGATGCTCCTCCTTGAAAATACTCGCTTTATCTTTTTTATTTTATACTATAAAATCCTCTTTTTCAACTACTTTTTTGAAAACACAGGGCACATCATGTCAATTCCGCCCCTTATTTTTCTAAAATTGCCGATATTTTTTCTGAAAACAACTGATTTTCCACCGTTTCCGGCACTCCTGTCAGCATCCAGTTCTGCCACTTGGCAAGCTCTTTCAAACCGTTCAAAAACACCCAACTACAAACTTCCGCTATTTTTTTCCTGTCTTCTCACATAGAACCACAGGACAATTTTCTCCAGATACCGCTTTAACACGATCTGGATCTCTTCCTTCGGATTGATCGGCTTTACAAGAATCGAATAGATGCCTGTCCGCCTCGCCCCGTACACATCCGTAAAGAGCTGATCCCCGACAAACATCGTCGAGCGCTCGCCCGTTCCCATCCGGCGCATCGCCTGCCTGTATCCGCTGCGCTTCGGTTTTCTGCCCTTGTAAATATAATCCGAACCTACCTGTCCGGCAAACGGGGCGACCCGCGCCTCCTTATTATTCGAGAGCAGACAGGTGTGGAACCCGATCGCCCGCAAACGTTCAAACAGCTGTACTGCCCGCTCGTCCGCCGGGGCACCGTGCGGCACCAGCGTATTGTCAATATCAAATATGATACCCCGCATTCCCTTCTGGTAAAACTGCTCATACGGGATATCATACGCAGAATCCAGCCATTCATCCGGATAAAACGCATTTCCCATCATCTGGTCTCTTCCCCGTTCTTTCCAGACTCATACGACGGCACATTCCGCTGCTGTATCTTCTGCAGTTCCTCCATAAATGTATCGACGTCTTTAAACTCCCGGTATACCGATGCAAACCGCACATAGGTAACCACATCCAGATCCTTTAACCGCTCCATCACAAGTTCCCCGATCACCGCGGTCGAGATCTCCCGTTCTTCCCGGTTAAATAAATTGTTTTCCACATCGTCGATCAACGCCGAAATCTGTCCCGGAGAGACTGGGCGCTTGTGGCAGGAATGCAGGATTCCTGCCTCTATCTTCGCCCGGTCGTACATCTCCCGGGTATTATCCTTTTTGACAACCATCAGAGGGATTGTCTCAAGTTTTTCATATGTGGTAAAACGCTTTCCACAAGTCTCGCACTGTCTCCGGCGTCTGATAGAACTGTTATCATCCGCAGGCCGTGAATCGATTACTTTCGTGTCAGCCGCGTTGCAAAATGGACACTTCAATCGCTCTTCCCCTTTTCTGGTTTTATTGATATGCCCCCGCCAAGTTTTCATAACATATCATACTTATTATAATATCGCAGGAAGTGCGCTTCTGCAAGCAGAAGTTTTCCGCTACTCCTTCTTTATTCTTTCTTTTCTCTCTCTTCTTTCAGCCTCACTAGAATAATGTCATCCCCTATCTGGCAGATGTCGCAGAATGGAATTATGTACTCTTTTTCCCGCCCCAGAAAGCCCCAGACACAGCCCGGTCCCGGCACGATGATCGCAAGCATTTTTCCCGTGCTGATGTCAAAATCGACGTCGCCCACAAAACCAAGGCGCTTGCAATCTTTTACATTTATAACTTCCCGCTGTTTGAGTTCACAGATACGCATAGACATAAACCTCCCGGATCCTTCTGTAATCAAAATATGTACAAAAGGACCGGGAGGTTCTTCCTGGACAGGTATTTTTATCTACTTTTATTTCGTAACTTCTGATAACGTCACGCTGTCAAAATGCAACGTATAATCAATCAGATGCGGCTGGCTCATCGCCACCGTCAAGGCACTGACCGCTACATCCTCATCCAGCGTTACCGGAATCTGGAACTCGGAATTGCCCTCGGTCTGGATCGGATCATACTGCACGTCATCCACCAGCATATACTCATAGTTCGGGCTGCTCCAGACAATATCGGCAGTCACCTTTCCATCCTTGACGATAATGGTCGCCGGGCTGTCCACCGATGCTCTGCCGGAACCTCCCTGCAGGGTTACCTCACAGGTATAAGTGCCGTCTGCCACATCTGCAGTCTGCCCTGTCGGTTTCTGGGCATCTGCCGCATCATCGCTATTCTCCGTCTCGGATGATGCCGCTTCCGCGTCCTCTGCCTCTCCGGAAACCGGATTTTCTACCCTTACTTTGTGGTCGTACCAGGTGCCCTTCTTACCAATCAGAGCCAGGTCAAATTCTTCTCCGAGCGCCGGAACCGGCACATCGAAGCCGTTGACCTCCTCGCTCAGACCGTCGCTGTAAGTAACCGTGTCCACGGTTGGCTGCAGCCAACCGGCTTCATCTTCCTTGGCTTCGTCCGCAGTACCCAGATACAAATTCACGATATTTTTCGAGGTCAGGCTGATATGGAGTGTCGCCTCGCCATCCTTGACCGTCAGGACGCCTTTTCCATTTTTCGATTCATTGACCTTGAACATACTGCTGTCCGTCTTAAAATCGACGGTGTAGACGCCGTCTGCAAGGTCAATGCTGCTCTTTTGATCGGCATTCTCGGTTTCTGCGCTCTCTGTCTGCGCCACGGTGTCAGCTGCGTCCTGTTTCTGTCCTCCGCACGCTCCGAGAAAAGCGGCAGCAAGCAGAAGCGCCGCTAAATTCAATTTCTTTTTCATATACATTATTTCGCAATAGAATCAATGGCTGTCCGTGTATGAGCAACATAGAATGATTCTACCGCTTTAATTCTGCCCAGACCGGAAATCTGAGTATCTACCTTGTCAAATGCACCTGATGCCTCAAACTGGCTCTTCCAGGAATCATCATCATCGCCTGCCATATCGTTGTTTGCGTGATCACCTGCAACTACCATCAGCGGACGAAGAACGACGTTCTTATAACCAGCTGCCTTCACTGCCTCGATAACAGACTCACAGGAAGTCTCTTCCGGCTCGCCCTCTACGGTACCGATAAATACGTTGCTATATCCAAGATTCTGCATCTGGGTCTGCATCTGGCTGTAGGTTACCTTTGCAACGTGTGCGGTACCATGACCCATCAGAACGAATGCGGTTCCCTGATCGGCTGCGTCAGCTGCATCTTTAAAACCAGCTTCCGAAGCTTCTTCTGCTACAACTGCTTTTGCAACTGCCTCTTTATCTGCATTGATAACGGTTGCATCGTCGCCAACCTCACCTAACAGCGGCTCTGCGACAGCTACCTGCTCGAATTTATCCTGATACTTCTCGATCGCCTCAACCATCTCGTCGTACTCAGCACCGTGCATGAGGTGGGTCGGCTGGACAACCAGCTCTTTAACTCCGTTCTCCACGGCTCGCTCCAGTGCCTGATCCATATTGTCGATGCACTCGCCGTCACGAGCCTCAACGTGGTTGATAATGATCTGTGCGGTAAATGCACGGCGGACTGCCCAATCCGGGAATGCCTCCTGGATGGAATCCTCGATACTCTTGATATCTTTCACACGGCTGTCGTTGAAGGAAGTACCAAAGCTGACTACCAGGATCTCCTTGTCGCCAATCTCATCCTGATTGCGCGGATCGTCCAGGCTCGCGTCGCCGGTATCACGACCAAAATAATCTGGATCTGCGTTCTCGCCTTCTACCAGCTCCTTCTGCTCGTCAGTCAGGGCATCCCATGCCTCTTTGGCTGCCTTGCACTGCTCATCCGTGTCATCGGTGCGCTCCTGTACATAGATGTCATCGATCAGCTTTGCCACCTTATCTGCTGCTTCCTGATCGGAATCGGCGCTCTCAGCTGCCTCGGTCTCTGCCTCAGAAGCCGCCTCCGTCGAGGTTGCCTGGCTGGATGTACTGCCGCCGCAGGCTCCAAGCAATACGGACATCGTAACTGCCGCTGCACTTACAACTACTTTTTTGTTTTTTCTCATGTTTTCCTCCTTGTGTGACTCGCACAAAAATAGTTTTAACTGATATGTTCACGACAGCCGGCAGGTTTCCTGGCTTTCGGGTCATCATGCACGCCGCGCCTTCTCACTTTCGCAATGGCATCTGCGGCGCCACTCTCCGGTTCACAGTGACGAGATCGCACAGGTTTTGCACCTGTTTCCCTTTTACCCCCTGTCCATGCCTGCCAATCCGAGCAATCTGACTGATCTGGCACAAACAGCGGCACCCACTGCCCATATCAGCTTGTTTCATTATAGATGGGGTATGTTTAAAAGTCAATTTATCCCGGAAATTATATTGAAAAAGAATGTGCCTTGGCACATTCTCGCGCCGAGCGCGGTCGCTTGCGACATGTTTCTGCTTCGCGCGAGTGCGCATCATTGGCACGTTAGTGCCTTTTTGTGTAATAGGGAGTTCCAAGGAATTTCCTGTTACACAAAAAAGCACCTCTCATCCGGATAAAAGGTGCTCTCCTCCTCTTAATGATTTTATATTTTTTATGGCATAAATTTCCGGTAAATCGAAATAATTTTCTCATTCTTCACCGTCACAGCCGTGTTGTATGGCTTAAACTCCCCGATCAGCCGATCACGGATCGCGAATAATTCTTCCGCGGTATACACCTGCGGCGGTGTATCCGGGTCAGAATCATCTGTCAGGACAAAGTTCTCATCCATCTGCAGCGTAACCTCTCCCAGCTTATGGTAACTTCTCCCGACTGCCATCTCCGAGCCATAAAAGGAATCCTCCTCTACCATTCTCAGCTCTTCTCCCCCCTGTGCCGGACCGCCATTGATCTCGATCCGCCCAGACTCCTGTCGGTCAATCGAAGTAATGAGACATTCTTTCCCATCGATAAGCAGCGTATCTCCCGCCTGCAGTTCATCGATATCTGCCTTATGAAAATGCTCATAGTCATAGACCGTCAATGTGATGATAACATTGCTTTCATCCTGATGGATCTGCTGCGGTTTGAACCCAGCTGCAAAGGTACAGTTGTCAAAATGCGTCATATTGAGGGTTTCCCGGACTGGTTCAACCGTGAGCGGTTCCGTCCGCTCAGTTTCCTGCGTTTTATCCCGTTTGGGCCGCTCCTGCGCCTGATCATTTTCAGCCACAGCCTCACGGATCGCCCCCTGGCTCTCCTCATCGACAACCCCTTCCTGTGTGGCTGTCTCCGATGCCGCGCCCGCACAGGCGGTCATCCATACACTCATCCCAAGTGCTGCGGCGATCCATGTTTGTTTCAATCGTCTCATGTTTGCTGCCGCCCCTTTTCGGCTTCTCCTTTTTCCTGGCATTTTCGTAACTGTTCAGTACCTTCACAGTCACGCGCAAAAATCCATCAAAAATTGCCTACGGCAATGGGATTTTTCTGCTTTTTCTTCGCCGCCTCAACCAGCTTCTCCATCTCCCGCATTACCTCTTCAAAATTCAACGCAGAAGTATCCAGTAAAATGGCGTCCTCCGCCTGCTTGAGAGGCGACAATTCCCGGTGCATATCGCGGTAATCGCGCTCGATGATATCCTGCTCGATCGCCTCCAGGGAACAGCTTTCCCCGCGTTCGGTCAGCTCTTTATAACGGCGTCCAGCTCTCACACGGCTGCTCGCGGTCAGATATACTTTCAGGGTCGCATCCGGCAGAACCGCCGTTCCGATGTCCCGGCCATCCATCACGACATCCCGGCGTCCGGCTAATTCACGCTGCAGCTCCACCAGTTTTTTGCGGACCGGCGCATAGACAGAGGTATTCGAAGCCATATTTCCAACCGCCTCCGTCCGAAGCTCGCTGCTGACATTCTCCCCATTTAAATAAACCTGCTGGATCCCATTTTCATATTCCAGTGAAATGGAAACCGTCTCACAGGCGCGTCCGATCGCCGCCTCATCATGGCTGTCGATGCCCTGGCGCAGAAAATACAATGCCATCGCCCGGTACATCGCCCCCGTATCTACATAAATATATCCATAATCTTCCGCCAGCTTCTTTGCCACTGTGCTCTTCCCAGCCCCGGCTGGTCCATCAATCGCTATATTAATCGGCATTTCGTTTCCCCTTTTTCATATCGTTATAATTCATGATTTTCCGCTGCGCTCCGTCCTGCCAGCACACCGGTCGACCACGCAATTTGTAAGTTGTAACCGCCCGTGACTGCATCGAGATCCAGCACTTCCCCAGCAAAATAAAGCCCTGGAAGCTTCTTCGACTCCATCGTGGATGGATTAACTTCTTTTACCGTCACACCGCCCTGGGTAATGATCGCCTCATTGAAACCTCGCAGCCCGGTCAGCGTCAGTGTAAAATGCTTTGTCACCTCCGCCAGCCGTCTCCGCTCTTCCTTCGTCACGGCGTTGACCTGCTTGTCCGGCTCAATGCCGCTGCGGCGAATTATGACCGGTATCAGTTTTGATGGGTACAGATGGTTCAGCGCATTTTTAAACTGTTTATTCTTCTCCACCTCAAAATCGCGCAGAATCCGCGCATCGAGCTGTTCCATGGAAAGCGCCGGTTTCAGATCGAGCATCAGAGTCAGCGGACCCTTTTTCAGTTTTTTCGCTGCATAACTGCTGGCACTCAAGAGTACCGGACCCGAAACGCCGTAATGGGTAAACAGCATCTCACCAAATTCACGGTAAACCTCTTTCTTTCCATTTAAAATAGCAGCTTCCACGTTCCGCAGGGAGAGTCCCTGCAGCTCCTTCACATCTTCCTTCGTCTCAAACGGAACAAGCGCCGGCGAAAGTTCCGTCACCTTGTGCCCTGCAGCCTCCGCAAACCGGTAACCATCGCCGGTTGAGCCGGTCGTCGGGTAGGACAAACCGCCCGTCGCCACGATCACTGCATCCGCAGCTATGTAGGAGCCCTTTTTCCCACGCTCATTACCGCCCTGCGCCAGAATCACACCTTTTAATACACCATCCTCCAGCCACAGTTCCCGGACTCCCTGATTCAATTCTACTTTCACGCGCAGTTCCCGCAGCCGTCTTGCAAACGCCGATGTCACATCCGATGCCCGGTCAGACACCGGAAAGACACGGTTGCCGCGCTCCACCTTAACATGACAGCCGTTCGCCTCCAGAAAATTCTTCATATCCTGGTTACTAAAACCGTAAAATGCACTGTATAAAAAGCGGCTGTTTGTCACAACACTGTCAAACAGGCCTTCCATATCACAGTCATTCGTCACATTGCAGCGCCCTTTTCCCGTGATATAGATCTTTTTTCCCAGTTTCTCATTCTTTTCATAGATCGTTGCCGCGCAGCCATTTTCCGCCGCCGCAATCGCAGCCGCCATGCCGGCTGCCCCGCCGCCGATCACGATTATTTTTTTCATATTGCTATCCTTTTCGTTTTTATATCGCCTGATGCTATCAATCCTGTACCAGGTGGATCGCAAATCCGCCGACTTCTTCTTTAAAATAGGCGAAAATACAGCGCCCCTGCTCATCAAAGCGCTTCGTCTCTTCCCGAAGCGTCATACCGCGGTTCACAAAGTATCGGATCGCCGCCTCGCAATCATTTACGCCAAAGCCAATATGGCCGTAGGTTCCGTGGCTCTCCACCTTCATATTTTCCGTCAGGTCACCGCTGAACACAGCTTTCTCCGTCTCGCGCGGCATCAGCCCCATCAGGCGCGCCAGTGTCTCAGCAACCTCCCAGGCCTCGTCTTCCGATTTTGTATTGATTCCCACGTGTTTTACGTGCATATGAAATAATTCCATCGGGGTTGGATCCCCCGCATGCTCTGCCATAAATGCTAGTGTGCGCTCTTTTGCTGTCTGCTCCATTTTGTCCGCTTCCTTTCTATCGCTACACTTAACGCAAAGTTACACAAATGTTTGTGTTTTTCAAAATTGCCGTCTTTTTCTTTAAATATTGATTTTACTGTATCTTACGAAGAATTGCAACCGCGCTTCTTCATATTTCCACACATGATTACCAAATCGGCCGTCCGCTTCTTTCTATCACTTACGCAGCTTTTTTACCTCACGGATCTTCTCCTCCATCGCCTCCACAACCGTTTCCAGCACCTTGACGCGCGCGAAATATTTGGAATTTCCTTCTATGATCGTCCACGGGGCATAGGTAGTAGAGGTCCGCACCAGCATCTCATTGACTGCCTGCTCGTATGCGTCCCATTTTTCACGGTTGCGCCAGTCTTCGTCCGTGATCTTCCACTGTTTTGCCGGAGCCTCCATGCGCTCCTTAAAGCGGCGTTCCTGCTCATCTTTATCAATATGAATCCAGAATTTCACGATCACCGCGCCAAAATTCGCCATGTGCTCTTCCATCTCGTTGATTTCCTGATATGCCCGTTTCCAGTCCGCCTCACTGCAGAAGCCCTCGATCCGCTCCACCATCACGCGCCCGTACCAGGTGCGGTCGAAGATCGCAATATGCCCCGCTTTCGGCATCTCCCGCCAGAAACGCCACAGATAATGGTGTACCTTCTCCACATCATTCGGTGCCGCCGTCGGATTGACCTTGTAGCCGCGTGGATCCAGGTGGCTTGTCAGGCGCCGGATCGCACCGCCTTTTCCCGCCGCATCCCAGCCTTCAAAGCCGATCACCACCGGAATCCGCAGCCGGTACAGCTCGCCGTGCAGCACCTCCAGCTTTTTCTGCAGCTTATCCAGACGTTCCTTATATTCCTCGCGTGTCAGTGTTTTCGTCAGATCCACGCCGGAAAGCACGCCATTTTTAAACCGCTCATCTGGAAGTTTGACCGGCGGATGCACCGCCCCTTCCTCGCGTTCCATTCGGCGGCGGTTCAGCTCATACTCCAGCCGGTCTGTGACGGTGGATAAAATCTTGACTGCCGCATAATTTTTATCAGTCGCTTCCACGATCGTCCACGGCGCGTACCCGGTATCCGTCCGCTGCAGCATTTCCTCATTCATCTCCAGAAATGTATCGTAATCCTTGTTGCGCTTCCAGTCCGCCTCCGTCACACGCCACGCAGTCTCTTTGCTTTCTTCCAGCCGTTTAAAGCGCTTTTTCTGCTCGTCCCTGGAAATATACAGAAACAATTTGATCAGAATCATGCCGGAATCTGCCAGCTGCTTTTCAAATGAAAGGATATCCCGGAACGCCCCGTTTAGCTCCTGCCGCTTCGTCTCTTTGTCAAACCGGTCAACGGTAACCTTATCGTACCAACTCTTGTCAAAGATCATCATTCGCCCATCTTCCGGTGTCTTCGTCCAATACCGCCAGAGAAATGGACGCATCCGTTCCTCTTCTCCCGTCTCCCGGCTCGCATAAACATCAAAGCCGCGCGGATCCAGCGGCTGGATCAGGCGGTTGATCTGCGTTCCCTTACCGCCTGCCCCGAAGCCGTCAAATACGATGACAACCGGGATCTTTTCCGCCTTACAGGCGCGCTGCAATTCTCCCAGCTTCACATCCATCTCTTCCCGAAGCTTCTTGTAGTTTTCCTTATCCACTGATTTATTCAAATCTACTTTTTCCAGCATCTTTCCACCTCCACATCAAGCAGTAAAATGACCTTTCACCAATCCCATGGCATCACAATGCTTCGTCTTTACCTTTCCCCGTCATCATCTCATGCTCTTTTTTGATCTCTTCGTATAATTGTACCGAATCCCACTTCATATTATACGGTGTCAGGACTGCTTTATAATCAATCCGTCCGACTCCCTTTTTTCGGAGTGCATAGATAAATGCATCGATCTGGGCGGAAGAAAAGCCTGCCATGATCGCCATCTCATCCGAGAAATCCATTTTCCTGGAAGAATCATTCTCCGGCACTTCTCGCTGCAGCCTCCCGTCTGCCTGTTTCTGCGCGGTCCCTTCTTTTTGCGTTTCCTCCCCGGCCTCTATTGCCTGTCCGGCTTCCCTGAGGACATCCTCATTCAGTCCTTTCACACCAGCCAGCACGCCCACCGGCAGCCCGTACTCCTCCTTTTTCACTGCCCTTAAACGGAATCCCAGCGGCATAAGCGCCTGCTGCACCTTCATTTTTCTTTTGGAATCAGTAAAATTATACAATAATACAGTTGGTTTCATCGTAATTTATCGATTCTCCTCTCTGTTTCTTATTCCCGCCTCATCAATTCTCCGGCTTCTCAATATGATTCTCTATTATATCCTTTTTCTCCCCTTCTGTGCAAGAAAAACAAAAAACAGCGGCATCAGCCACTTGCTTTCGCTCGTCCGCTGTCTGCCGCTGTCTGATTTTTATTTCATTTATGTATGTTTCCGCATTTCAGATTCTCTTCCGGTCTGCAGTCGGATATCTCCTTAGTGAAGAACACCATTTGCATCCGCTATCATACCGTTCGGAGCTACCATGTTAGTCCAGAGTGCTCCGCTATTCAGGTCAAACAGATACCATGCGCCATCGATGAACTGATAGCCTGTCTTTCTTGCACCGCGAGTGCCGTCGGATACCGGATTCAGATAATACTTGTACGGTCCAATCTGCTGCCAGCCGGTCAGCATCTTGCCTCTCGTACCATCGGATACCGGGTTTAAATAGAACCAGTTATTATCAGTATAGATCCAGTCTGTATCCATGAATCCGTTTGCATTCAGATGATACCACTCATTATCAACATATACCCAGTTGTTCTTAACCGGTACACCATTGATGTAGTAAGACCAGCCGTAAATGCTGTTTACCCACTGACCATTCGCATTTGCCGGAGTGGAACCACCAGAAGAATTATCGGTCGGAGGTGTACCTGTATACACATCTGAAGAATTCATATAATATTCATCGGACTCGTCACTCCACTCACCCTTATCGCTTCCGTCAACCGCGCGCACCTTAAAGGTATAATCGCCGGATTTCGTCATGTATGGGTAGAAATTGTAGCTTGTGCCTGTAGTTGTAACAGTCGTTACGGTAGAACTGTTGCGGTACAGTTTAACTTCATACTTGCTTGCATACGATACGCTGTCCCAGGTTGCGGTACGATTGCTCCAGCTAAGATCTTCGACCGTATCCAAATCGCCGTCAACAGCTGACATCGTAATCTTAACTTTCCACTCGCTCTTATCGCCAGATCGCTTCGTAACTTTGTAAGCCGACTTGGTTGCAGAAAGCTTTGTGCCGGATAACTGATAACCGTCCTTTGCCTCGATCGTCAGGTAGATGACCGGCTTATCACCTCTCTCCCACTCGCTGTCGTCATTGTCAAACTCCTGCTCGGTAATCTCAACATTACCCTTCGTAACTTGTACATCCGGATCCCCGATGCTGTCGCCCGCTTCCGGTTTCGCATTGACACGGAACTTAACTTCCGAGATCTTTTTGTCAGCCGCGTATGCCGGAATACTCATAGCCAGTGCCGCCATGATAGCAAGAACGGAAACCGCCGCTGCCTTCAGGTTATGTCTCATATCCCATCCTCCTTTTTTAATGTACTCTCGCGTACAAAATCTTGTTTCCATTATAACAAACATATCCGCCTGCGTCAAAATAAACTGTCGGTATTTTCAAAATTTTCCCCTTGTTTTTTTGAAGTAGATGTCTGCTTTCTGTTATTGACAGGATAGCACACTTTTATTACCTGAGAATAACTTTTTGTTTAAGGTTTTCTGACATTTTCGTCAATGGTAGAATTTATATCATAATTGATATTTCCTGTGACATAAAAAAGAATGTACCTTTTTGTGTGATGGGGAATTCCAAGGAATTTTCTATCACACAAAAAATAGACCGGGGCAGATTTCTGCGGTCCGGTCTATTTCTACCTTACTTAAAAGCAGGTGTTCATTTTATTTGAAATACTCCACACCTGAAGCAAACAGCTGCATATCCTGATTTCCATAGATATTCATGCCTGTATCGCTCCAGCAGCGCTCGTTGTGACCCATCTTACCAAGAATACGTCCATCCGGGCTTGTGATACCCTCGATGCACTGGTAGGAACCGTTCGGGTTCCACTCCTCGCTGACGGATAAGTTTCCGTTCGGATCGCTGTACTGGATCGCGATCTGACCATTTGCGCGAAGTTTTGCAAGCCACTCCTCGTTGGCTACGAAACGTCCTTCACCATGGGACATCGGGTTGCAGTATACGCCTCCCAGCTCTGCTTTTCTGAGCCACGGGGACAGATTAGATACAACCTTTAAGTATGCCATGCGGGAAATGTGGCGTCCAATGTTGTTGGTTGTCAGAGTCGGGGAATCTGCTTTCTGAGGCTCAATCTTGCCTCCGGTTAAAAGTCCCAGTTTGATTAATGTCTGGAAGCCATTGCAGATACCCAGTACCAGGCCATCCCGGTCATGAAGCAGTTTGTCGATCTCCTCCATCATCGCCTCGTTGCGGAATACCGTAGCGAAGAATTTAGCCGAACCATCCGGCTCATCACCTGCGGAGAATCCACCCGGGAACATAATGATCTGGGATTTCTTGATATCCTCTTTGTACTGCTCGATGGAAGAACGGATATCGGATGCATTCTGGTTGCGGAATACACGCACAATCGTCTCCGCTCCGGCTGCCTCAAACGCTTTCGCGCTGTCCAGCTCGCAGTTGGTACCCGGCATTGCCGGAATAAATACGGTTGGTTTTGCCACTTTATGTTTGCATACATATACCTTATCGGTATTGTAAAGTGTCTCTTCTGCTGCCTTCATCGGTGCGCCGGAAGCGGTCGGGAACACTTTCTCCAGGGTTCCGGTCCATGCTTTCAGAGCCTCTTCCATGGAGATCACGGTACTGCCATACTCGAAGGTTCCCTTGTCGGTTACCTCACCGATCACGGTGTACGGAATGGACAGCTCGCCTACCTTGCCGTCCGGAACCTCGCAGACAATATTGCCCCAGCCAGCGGCGAAGAAGTCTCTCGGATCTACATTGTGCTCAATCTTTACGCCCAGGCGGTTACCAAATGCCATCTTGCTGACAGCCTCTGCTACACCAGCACCCTCAACCGCATATGCGGAAATAATCTTTCCAGACTCCATATCGCGGTAGATTTTCTCGTAACCATCCATGATCTGGCTGTAAACCGGCAGGTCATGTGCATCTTTCTCGATGGTAAAGAGAACAATCTTGCTGCCCGCTTTCTTAAATTCCGGAGATACCACGTGTTTGGTATCGGAAATATCAACTGCAAAGGAAACCAGTGTCGGCGGTACGTCGATTTCGCCGTGCTCTTCATCATAGAAGCTGCCGGACATACTGTCCTTGCCGCCGATGGACGGAAGTCCAAATCCGAGCTGCGCACTGTAAGCACCGAGCAGAGCGGAGAACGGTGTGCCCCATCTCTTCGGATCTTCCGTCATACGTTTGAAGTACTCCTGGAAGGTAAAGCGGATCTTGTGGAAATCACCGCCGTTTGCCACGATCTTAGCAACAGAATCCAGCACTGCGTAAGTAGCGCCGTGGTACGGGCTCCAGCTGGACAGGTACGGATCATAGCCGTAGCTCATCATGGTAACGGTATCGCATTTGCCCTTGCTCATCGGCAGTTTTGCCACCATCGCCTGTGTCTCGGTCATCTGGTGGACACCGCCGTATGGCAGGAATACACTGCTTGCGCCCACGGTGCTGTCGAACATCTCAACCAGACCCTTCTGGGAGCATACATTTAAGGAAGAAAGCATGGACAGCCATTTTTCTTTGACATCCTTTACTTCCTGTTTATCAAATACATTGCCTTCCCTGGTCGGAACCTCAACGGTAACGGTTGTCTCCTGATGAGCACCGTTGGTATCCAGGAATGCACGGCTTAAATCTACGATCGTCTTGCCTCTCCAGTTCAGAACCAGGCGCGGGGACTCAGTAACAACGGCAACCGGAACTGCCTCCAGGTTCTCTTCTGCTGCATAAGCAAGCATCTTATCAACATCTTTCGGGTCTACCACCAGAGCCATACGCTCCTGTGACTCGGAAATCGCAATCTCCGTTCCGTCCAGACCTGCATATTTCTTCGGAACCTTGTCAAGGTCAATCTGAAGTCCGTCAGCTAACTCACCGATCGCTACCGACACGCCGCCGGCGCCAAAGTCGTTACACTTCTTGATCAGACGGCTGACCTCTGGGCGGCGGAACAGTCTCTGTAATTTACGCTCGGTCGGTGCATTGCCCTTCTGAACCTCTGCGCCGCAGACCTCGATGGACTCCTCGGTATGTACCTTGGAAGAACCGGTTGCGCCGCCGATACCATCACGGCCGGTACGTCCACCCATCAGGATGATTACATCGCCCGGATCGGAAGTCTCACGGATGACATTTTTGCGCGGAGCTGCTGCCATAACAGCACCGATCTCCATACGTTTTGCCACATAATTTGGATGATAAATCTCTTTTACATAGCCGGTAGCAAGACCGATCTGGTTACCGTAGGAGCTGTAGCCATGTGCTGCATCCTTTACGATGCGCTTCTGCGGAAGTTTGCCGTGCAGTGTCTCCGACATCGGACGGGTCGGATCAGCCGCACCGGTCACACGCATAGCCTGATATACATAGGTACGTCCGGAAAGCGGGTCACGGATAGCACCGCCTAAGCAGGTGGCAGCGCCGCCAAACGGCTCAATCTCGGTCGGATGGTTGTGGGTCTCATTCTTAAAGTTTACCAGCCACTCTTCTTCCTTGCCGTCGATGGTAACCGGAACTACGATACTGCACGCATTAATCTCCTCAGACTCCTCCAGATCCTCCAGCTTGCCCTCACGGCGAAGCTTCTTCATAGCGAGAACAGCCAGATCCATCAGGCAGACAAACTTGTCATCGCGATCTTTGTAGAGAACCTCGCGATCTGCCAGATACTGTTTGTAGGAAGCTTCCATCGGCTCATTGTAATCGCCCTTTGTAAAGGTAACGTCCTTTAACTCAGTCTGGAAGGTCGTATGACGGCAGTGATCGGACCAATATGTATCCAGCACGCGGATCTCGGTCACAGACGGATCTCTCTTCTCTTCGTTCTTAAAGTAGTTGTGGATATGCTCGAAATCCTTGAACGTCATCGCAAGGTTCAGGGAATCGTAGAGTTCTTTTAACTCTGCCTCGCCATAACCGCAGAAACCATCGAAAATCTTGACATCCTCCGGCTGCTCAAATACCGTTACCAGCGTTTCCGGCTTTGCGTTGTTATTCTCACGGGAATCCACCGGGTTAATGCACAGGGACTTGATGCCCTCGATCTGCTCCGCGGTCAGTGTTCCGGAAATAACATAAGTTGTCGCGGAACGGATCACCGGATTTTCCTCTTCATTCAGAAGTTTCACACACTGTTCTGCGGAATCGGCTCTCTGATCGAACTGTCCCGGCAGGAACTCAACGGAAAAGATCGTATCGCCTTCCTTGGACGGGAATGCCTCCTCATAGACAAAATCAACCGGCGGCTCAGAGAAGATAGTAATCAGCGCTTTCTGATATGCATCCTCCGATACATCCTCAATATCATAGCGGATCAGTACGCGGACATCGGTGATCGTGTCGATCCCCAGATAGCTTGCGATCTCCTCTTTCAGATCGTGAGCCAATACGGCAAATTCCGGTTTTTTCTCAACGAAAATACGTCTTACGCTCATGTTTTCCTCCTGTTTTTTCGTATTTTAATGTTTCATGTTCTGTAAAATACATTCATTTTTTAGCATAAAAGGCAAATGCCTTCTTCTAGCATCTGCCTTTATCATACACAATTTTTATAGATTAGTAAAATTAATATATTTAATATTTTTTATTAACACATCTTATTGGTTACTGTTCACGCATACGTGCCCAGTAACGGAATTTGCCGTGGCTTCGCATTTAAATACGGCAAATTCCTGCTACCACCACGTTTTCTTACGGCACTTTCGGTTCCAAAAGTGCCTACCCGTGAACAGTAACTCTTATTGTATCTCTTGCCTTATTTCATTCCTGCTTTTTTCATTTTGAAATCATTCTTTAAAACGATTTTTTCTGTTCCAACGTCCCTGTCTCATTCAGTGCAAGCAGCTTTCCCATCCCCGTCGAACGGTCATACGAAACAACCGACAGACTGGCATTCGCCACAATGATCTCCTGCGGCTCCCGATGGAAACGGAGCAGATAATTCATCAAAAAGACGAGGATCCCACCGTGCGCCACGATCACCGCATCCCCGGCTGTCTCCTCCAAAATCTGTCGGATCGCCCGTTCACTCCGCGCCTCGCAGGATTTTCTTGATTCTCCGCCGGACGGGATACCGACCATCGGCTGTTCCCTCCACAGATGAAATTCGTCCGGGTACTCTGCTTCCACCTGCTGCCAGCTTTTGCCTTCCCAGCATCCAAAATCGCGCTCCCGCAGCCCCGTCAGGCGGCGGAGCGGTAATTTTCCTTCCTTTGCCAGGATCTCCGCCGTCTGGAATGCCCGCGCAAGCGGGCTGGTATAAACCGCATCGATCCGCGTTCCCGCCGGATAGCCACTCCTCTCTTTTAGAACAGCGGCTAGCTGCTCCGCCTGCTGCCGTCCTGTCTCATTCAGCGGAATATCCGTCGTTCCCTGTATCTTTCCCGCCCGGTTCCAGTCAGTCTGACCGTGGCGCACCAAATAAAACAGCATTTTCTATTACTCCTGTTCATCTATCTCTTTCTGAGCCATCTCTGCCGCCTGACCGCTGACCTTCATCGCATCCATCGTCAGCTTCATGATGTCACGGATCTCATCCTCGCTCATCTTCATGCGCTCTGCCAATTCCGCAAGGGTCGCCTCGCGTCCCAGCTCCCGCGCCATGCTCGCAGAAATATCCTTGAGGACATTAACGCGCGCCGCCATCTCCTCCTCAATCTTCGTCTCGCGGTTCTGAATCTGCAGCGCATCCTCGATCGCCGCGCGCACCCGTTTCTCCATCTGTGCGTCAAAATCGCCTCCCTCATACTCGCCTGCAAACAGGAACAGTGCCATATTTGCCTCCTGCACCAGATCGCCCGCCGGAAGTCCCCGATCGTGGTACTCCTCCGCGATCTGAACCGCCTTCGCCAGTTTTAACTCCGTCAGACGGGAAGCCGCTGTCTTGTCCCCCTCCGTCAGTTTTTTCAGAAGCGCCGCTTCCTCCTCCGGCGTGCCCTGCGGGAGATTTTTCAGTTCCTCTAAGTAAATATCATAAAATGTATTAGATTCCATGTGATATTCCCTCCTAAAAAATACATACTTCTAAGATGATTCCGTCATTTTATCACAAACAAGACACAGATACAATCATTATTGACTCCGTCCTTCAATCATGTTACACTGAATACAGTTCTATAAGGAGGACTAATAAATGGATATCAACTATGAATTATATAAAGTATTTTACCACGTAGCCTCGACGTTAAGTTTCTCCGAGGCATCCAAGCAGCTTTTCATCTCCCAGTCGGCGGTCAGCCAGTCGATCAAGGTACTGGAGAAGAAATTGAACCAGACTCTTTTCATCCGCAGCACAAAAAAAGTACAGCTTACCCCGGAAGGCGAGATCCTGCTCAAGCACGTGGAACCGGCGATGAACCTGATCCGTCAGGGCGAAAACCAGCTGCTCGACTCTAACAGCTTAAACGGCGGTCAGCTCCGCATCGGCGCAAGCGACACGATCTGCCGCTATTATCTGGTGCCATTTTTAAACGAATTTCACAAGCGCTACCCGAATATCCACATCAAGGTTACCAACCGTACCTCCATCGAATGTGCGCGGCTTCTGGACAACGGACAGGTCGATTTTATCCTAACGAACTATCCAAACTCCGGGCTCGGTGGAACGCAGAATATCCATGTGCTGCGCGAATTCAACGATATATTCGTTGCCAATGAAACCTATTTCCCGATGAAAGACCGCCCAGTTACACTGCACGAGCTGCAGGCGCTCCCGATCCTCATGCTGGATCGCAAGAGTACCACCAGCGAATTTCTGCACAACATGTTCCAGAAGCACCAGCTTGACCTCGTACCGGAGATTGAATTAAGCAGCAACGATCTGCTCATCGATCTGGCGCGCATCGGTCTCGGCATCGCATTTGTCCCGGATTTCTGTCTCCCGGCTGGCGAAAAAGAACTTTATGCCCTGACCCTGACTGAAGCCCTGCCGCCGCGCCAGCTCGTCGTCGTCCACAATGAGACAATGCTGATCTCACAGGCATCGCGTGAATTTATTGAACTTCTGGAAAACGGCTCCAAAACGCCTGGAGCTCCTGCTCCAGAGACGAAAGACTGACCCGTTTGACATCGCTCCATTCCCTTGGAAATAATTCCCGGTACTCCCGACGCCAGAACCGGTCATCCAGTAAAAGGATGATGCCCTGATCGGACGCGGTCCGGATGACCCGCCCTGCCGCCTGGAGTACCTTATTCATGCCCGGATACTGGTAGGCATATGCAAATCCATCTTTTCCCGCTTCTTCAAAATATCCCTGCAAAATTTTCTGCTCCGTGCATACCATCGGGAGCCCGGTTCCGACCACGATCACGCCGATCAGCCGGTCGCCTGTCAAGTCGATTCCCTCCGAAAACAGACCGCCCATCACGCAGAACGCCACCAGGGAGGTATCACGTTCAGCTGTTCGTTCGGGAGAAAATTTCTGTAAAAATGCTTCCCGCTCCTCCTCGGTCATGTGAGAATCCTGGACCAGGATTTCCATGCTTTTTCCGTTTTTCCCGGAATGATTTTTCATTTTTTCATTATCATCCAATTCAACATTCTGATACGCATATTCCCCTTCACACACCTCACGTACCCGGTTCATATACTGATACGACGGAAAAAACACAATATAATTGCCCTTTTTCACACTTGCCATCGTCTGGATGTACCGCAGCACCCGCCGGTATTCCGTCTCATTGCGCCGCGTATACCGGCTCGTCACATCCGTCGCCGCCAGCAGAAGACGCCGCTCCTGCGGAAACGGGGACGGCACATAGACCGTATAGTCCTCCTCCTGATCCGACAGAAGCATCCGGTAATACCGAAGCGGCAGAAGCGTTGCCGAGAAAAAGACCGCCGCTTTTCCCTGCGACAGGCACTGCGCCAGATTTTCAATCGGATTGACACAATAAAGCCGGATGACAAATTCGCCGGACGGCAGAAGTTCCGTGTAAATCCTGTAATGCTCATCGACCCGCTCATACATATTTAAAAAATGTCGCACCGAAAAATAAAAATCCAGAATCGTGTCCCGTCCGTCTTCCCCGCCCGGCTTTTCCAGATACTTTTCCATTTCTCCAAAAACACCGTTTAACACTGAAACCAGATGTCCGGCATCCTTGAGCAGCTGGTAGCCGCCGCACTCCCGCTTCATCTCCAGAAGCGCCTTATTTAACCTTGTAAGCTGCCGCCCCAGCGCCGGCGCACGATGTCCCAGTACCTTTTTCGTCAAAAGCACTTCTTCCTTTATAATAGAAGCACTGTACATTTCCCGCGCGCGCGATACCAGATTGTGAGCTTCATCCATCAGGAAGAAATAGTCTCCCTCCGCCCCATCCGCAAAATAACGCTTCAAGCGCACATCCGGGTCAAAGACATAATTATAATCGCAGATGATCCCATCCACAAACGAAGAAATATCAAGGCAGAACTCAAACGGGCAGACCTGAAATTTTTCCGCATACTCTAAAATTACCGAACGCGTGATTCCAAATTCCTGATGCAAAATTTCATACACCGCATCGTTGACACGGTCAAAATGCCCTTTCGCACGCGGGCACATTTCCGGATTACACACCGGTTTTTCCAAAATACACAACTTTTCCTTTGCCGTGATCGTGACCGAACGAAAATACAGCCCGCGTTCCCGCAAAATCGCCAGCGCCTCTTCCGCCACCGTCCGCGTGATCGTCTTCGCCGTCAGGTAAAAGAGTTTCTGCCCATGCCCTTCCCCGATCGCTTTAAGCGCCGGAAATACCGTCGAAAGTGTCTTTCCAATCCCGGTCGGGGCCTGGACAAACAGCCTGCGCCCGCGCTCCAGCGTCCGGTAAACCGCCACCGCCAGCTCCCGCTGTCCCGCCCGGTACGGATAGGGAAATTCGAGCGCTTTGATTGATTCATCACGTCGCAGCCCGTTGTGATAGAGGTAACGCGCCCATTTGACATATTCATGGATCAGACCAGCAAACCATTCAGAAAGTTCGTTCATCGTCTGGATCTCCTGAAAGCGGCGGATCTCCTCCGTCTCCAGATTACAGTAGGTGAGCTGCAGTGTCACTTCGTCCAGCGCTTCCTGTAATCCATAGATATAGCCATAACAGCGCGCCTGCGCCATATGCACGCCAACCGCTTCTTCCAGACAGTTTACATCCTGGTAAACACACTTGATCTCATCGATCGTGACATCTTTTCCATCCCGGATGATTCCATCCGCACGCCCCTCGACCACGATCTGGAATCCGTCCTCCTCCACCGAATGGCGCAGCGACACCTCCGCCTGATACCCTGATCCCATCCGCCGCTGTATCTTCCGGTGCATCCGTCCCCCAGCTAACATCGCCTCTTTCTGTGCACCCGCCGTGCGCCGGTTATCAATATCCCCCGAACGCAGAACGAACTCAACCAGATTGCGGACGGAGATCCGTATCTGCCTGCCGGTCAGCTCCATGTGTGGTTCCTCCCTTCCCCGTACATGTACTCTCGGAATCTTTCTGTGCTTGATTTTGTGAAATGATTTTTTGTCAGTTGTGCCCAAATTTCTGAGGCGTACGCGGTGCGTACGTTGATGAAATTCGGGTGCGGCTGGCGGAAAATCAGCCACAAAAGCACGTGCAGAAAGACTCCGAGAGTACATATATATGTCTATCAAAAAGACTGCAGACACCATCTTCTCTCCGGCACCCGCAGTCTTTCTTTATTTTCGTACTATCAACTTTTCTTTCATCATGCCGATTCGAGCCATACATATCCTTCCAAAATATCTATGATATCTATGTTCCACTTGAACCAGCCTTCCAGCCCTTTTATGCCGCTGTCACATTGTCCGCTTCCATCGTGTCAAGGAACGCCTCATACTCTGCATCCTCGCCCGTGTACTCAACGGTCAGAATCTGTGTCAGATCCAAACTCATAACTCCCAGAATCGACTTGGCGTCAATGACAACACGGTTATAAAAAACATCAATATCAAAATCGCATTTCATAGAAGCATTGACAAATTTCTTTGCATCTTCTATCGTTTTCAGCATAATTTTTCTCTGTTTCATAATAAACAACTCCTTTTTCCTGAATGTACCAACAGAATTTTTCCCTCCGTTTTTTAGGCACATTTAAAACCATAAAGATTTATTCAGTGTTTATAGCATGATTTTTGTCGAATGTCAATTTGATTTCTTTTATACCGCATATTTTTAATACATGATTTTTACCAAAAAAGCAGAGTGTTTCTTGGCAAAATATTCCGACGTCTAGAACTATCGTCGTATTCATTTCATGATATATTGTCATTATTTATATACATCAAATGGTTTAGCGGATTGTTTTTGGGCAGTTGAACTAAATATTCATTGTGATTTTCCACCCAGCATGAGCACACAAATTCTCTTTTACCAAATTATCCTGATCTCTAGTTTCCATATAAAATGATGAATGATACTTAATAAATGGAAAAAAATATATTAAATCAAAAAAAATGAAAAATTATAAAAAAATTGTTGACTTTTCGTTATGGCTATGATATCATAACTGAGTCAGCAGCGAAGGGGAATAGTTCAATGGCAGAGCAACGGTCTCCAAAACCGTTAATGGGGGTTCGAATCCCTCTTCCCCTGCTTCTAAAGGCGTCAGTGATTCAGAGATGAGTCATTGGCGTTTTTTGTTTTTTTAAACATTCAAGTCAAACGTCCATGAGACTTGGCGCGTGATTCTGGTCAGAGAAGCTGACATATTCCTATCAGAATCACTGCGCATCCTCGCGGAGCGTTTATCTCAGTCGGAGACCTAACTCCCACTGAGACAAATTTGCTGTTACTCACATTACGCTAATATTATTTTTCTTAAATTTTCCCAAAATCCAAGCAACCTACAGCAGCCCAATCGCCTCCCGCACATTTGCCACCCCTTCCAGCCGGATATCCGACCTTGGTTTCAATTTACTGACATTGACCATCGGAAGAATGCACCTTGTAAATCCCATCTTGACTGCCTCATGGACTCTCTGCTCTGCCATCGAGACGGCGCGCACCTCTCCGGAGAGTCCGACCTCGCCAAATACGATCGTTTTCTCATCCAGCGGACGGTCTTTATAGCTGGAAATCAGCGCCATCACGATCGCAAGGTCAAGCGCCGGCTCGTTCATCTTCATGCCGCCTGCAATGTTGACATAGGCATCGTACCCGGACAGGGCATAACGGCATCGTTTTTCCAACACTGCCATGAGCAGGTTCACACGGTTGTAATCGACGCCCGCTGCCGTCCGCCTCGGCAGTCCGAAATTCGTCTTTGACACCAGCGCCTGCACTTCCAGAAGAATCGGGCGGGTTCCCTCCATCGAGCAGGCAGTCACCGCACCGGATGCCTCCGCCGGGCGCCCTTCCAGCATAAATTCGGATGGATTCGGCACCTCCGCCAGTCCTTCCTCCCGCATCTCAAACACGCCGATCTCATTGGTCGAACCGAAACGGTTCTTCACTCCCCGCAGAATCCGGTAGGACGCATGGCGATCGCCCTCAAAATATAGCACTGTATCGACCATATGTTCCAGCATACGCGGTCCCGCCACAACACCCTCTTTCGTCACATGACCGACGATAAAGACTGTCACACCCAGTCCTTTTGCGAGCTGCATCAGGACGCCGGTGCACTCTCTTACCTGGCTGACACTGCCCGGTGCAGAACCTGCCGCCTCGATAAACATGGTCTGGATCGAGTCGATCACGACCACATCCGGGCGTACCTCCCGGATCACCTCCGCAATCGTATCCAGGTTCGTCTCACTCAAGAACGAAAGTGGTCCGCGCACCGTCCCGATCCGGCTTGCCCGCAGTTTGATCTGTTTTAATGACTCCTCGCCGGAGACGTATAAAACCTTTTGTTCCTGTCCTGCCAGGTTCCGGCAGACCTGCAGAAGCAGGGTTGATTTTCCGATTCCCGGATCTCCGCCGACCAGCACCAGGGAGCCACGCACCACGCCGCTTCCAAGCACCCTGTCAAGTTCTGCAAATCCGGTTCTCGTCCGATCCGTATCGGAAAGCTCAATTTCATCTAAGCTGACTGGCTTTGCCTGCGCGCCAACCCGTTTCCCCGGTGCCGCCGTCAGCGAAGCCGCTGCCGCATACCGCCCTGCTGCCGTACCGGATGATGCCGGTGCGGACGGCGCTTCCACCATCGTATTCCACGCCTTGCACGCCGGGCACTGCCCCATCCATTTGGAAGATTCATAACCGCATTCCCTGCAGAAAAATCCCGTTGATTTTGCCTTTGCCATTCTGATTCCTTTCCAAACACTTCTTCTCATATTTCTTATTACACAAAAAGCTGCTGCATGGCGGAAACCGGCTTCCGGCGCACACGCCCGCCATTCCTGCCATGCAGCAACTTTCATCTCACGCATTGTAACTTGTACGTAACGCTTTGTTTTTCTTTTCCTTATCTGGCTTCAATCCGGATTGCGGTTGCCTTGCCCGGGTTCAGCTCCACGCTCAGTACCAGTTTGCCACTGACGTTGGTCTTCATGCCGCCGACCGATACGCCGTCTACATATACCTCATACTCACGCTCATCCTCTAACTGAATGGTAATCTGAGCATCCTTCTCGCCCTCAACCGAAAACTGTACGGAAGTATCTCCCGCCTGGAAATGATTGACTGCCGTGCCCGGTACCGACTCATATACGAACATTCCGTTGCGCTCCAGCTTGGTAATCTCGCCGAATGTTTTTACCTTATAAAGATCGCCCTGAAATTCAAAATCCTGCAGCTTGGACTTTGCTGCTAACATATAATTGCCAAAACTGATGGTTCCGTCATCCTCGATGCGGATTAACTCGCTAACTACTGGCATAATGCTTTATCCTCCTAGTATCCTTTTAATCAATATCGCAACTGCTCCGCACTTACACAGTTACTCAGTAGTATCATTTTAACACACTTCGACCGGGTTTACCAGTCTTTTCGCTTCCAGCCCTTTAGACCGTCTCAAATTTCAGCTGATCGCCATCTTTTTCAATCCGAACCTCTGTTTTTTTCCGGATCGTGCCTTCCAGGATCTTCTCAGAAAGCTGATCCTCGATCTGCGTCTGGATCGTCCGGCGCAACGGTCTTGCACCATATTTGGAATCATATCCCTTGTCTGCCAGAAAATCGATCGCATCATCTGTGATCGTGAGCGTCATTCCAAGCTGATCCTTCGTCCTTTTCTCGATGCCGCGCAGCAGAATGCCCGCGATCGTCTTGATATTCTCCTTCGTCAGAGGATGGAATACTAAAATCTCATCGATTCGGTTTAAAAACTCCGGCTTAAACATCCGGCGCACTTCCTCCATCACGCGTTCTTTCATAAACGCATAATCCGCTTTCTCACCGCTCTCCGACGAGAATCCAAGCCGCTTCGGGGAAATAATATTTTCAGCGCCCGCATTGGAGGTCATAATCAGAATCGTGTTCTTGAAATCCACCTTCCGTCCCTGTGCGTCCGTAATGTGCCCGTCATCGAGGATCTGCAGCAGAATGTTAAATACATCCGGATGCGCTTTTTCAATCTCATCAAAGAGAATAACCGAATATGGATTGCGACGCACCTTCTCGCTGAGCTGTCCGCCCTCCTCGTAGCCAACATATCCTGGCGGCGAACCGATCATCTTGGAAACGCTGTGTTTCTCCATGTACTCCGACATATCAACGCGGATCATCGCATTTTCCGTGCCAAACATCGCCTCCGAGAGTGCCTTGGAAAGCTCTGTTTTTCCGACACCCGTCGGCCCCAGGAACAGAAACGAACCGATTGGCCGCTTCGGATCCTTGAGTCCCACACGACCACGGCGGATCGCACGCGCCACGGCGGATACAGCTTCCTCCTGTCCGACCACGCGCTCATGCAGAATGGACTCCAGTTTCAACAGCCGCTCTGACTCTTCTTCTGCCAGCTTGCGAACCGGGATCTTCGTCCAGTCAGAAACAATGTCCGCAATCTCATTTTCACCGACCACTAACTTGCGTGAATTTTTCTCTTTTTCCCATTTTTCACGAATCTTTTCAATCTTTTCCTGCTTTTTCTGCTGCTTCTTCTTGATCTCACCGGCTTTCTCATAGGCTTCAGCCTTGATCGCCTCTTCCTTCTGACCTTCGAGTTTTTTGATCTCCGCTTCGAGCTTTTTGATCTCCTCCGGCTCCGTATATACAGTCAGACGCAGCTTCGAGGATGCTTCATCGATCAGATCGATCGCCTTGTCCGGCAGGAAACGGTCATTGATATAGCGGGCAGACAGGCGCACCGCTGCCACCAGTGCCTCATCCTGGATCGTCACCTTGTGATGTTCCTCATAGCGGCTGCGAAGCCCCTTCAAAATCTCAATGGATTCCGCCTCCGTCGGCTCATCCACCATAACCGGCTGAAACCGGCGTTCCAAGGCCGCATCTTTTTCGATGTATTTGCGGTATTCTTCCAGCGTCGTCGCACCAATGAGCTGAATCTCGCCCCTCGCCAGCGACGGTTTCAGGATATTAGAGGCATCGATCGCGCCCTCCGCGCCGCCTGCGCCGATGATCGTGTGAATCTCGTCAATAAACAAGAGCACATTTCCACTCTCCCGCACCTCGGCAAGTACCTTCTTAATCCGCTCTTCGAACTCACCGCGGTACTTGGATCCTGCGACCATGCCGGACAAATCGAGGCTGACAACCCGCTTTTTCGCGATCGTCTCCGGTACATTGCCGGAAACAATGAACTGCGCCAGACCTTCCACAACCGCCGTTTTTCCGACGCCTGGTTCCCCGATCAGGCACGGATTATTCTTCGTCCGGCGGCTTAAAATCTGAATAACACGTTTCATTTCCCGTTCCCTACCGATGACTGGATCGAGCTTTCCGTCCCGCGCCATCTGAGTCAGATCCCGGCTGAAATTGTCCAGATTCGGTGTATTGCCTTTCTCCGGGCGCACCCGTCCTGCTGCCGCATCTTCCGCCGCCTCGGACGGCGCATCATCGCCCATAGCCCCCATCAGATCCACATATAATTTCTGAATATTAACATTCATTGTATTGAGTAAACGGCACGCAGTTGATTTTCCATCCTTGATGATGGCAATCAGGATGTGCTCCGTTCCAATCAGAGGCGCTTTGAAAAAAACCGCCTCATCATAACTCGCCTGCAGCACGGCGCGCGCCCCCGGCGTATATTCAATCTGTCCCTCTACCTGAGTCGCCACTGCCGGGCTTATCAGACGCTCCATCAGTTCCATGACACGCTCTTCTGTCACATCATGTTCTGCCAGAACCGCTGCCGCCACGCCAGTTCCCTCTTTTATCAGTCCTAAAAGCAGATGCTCCGTCCCCACATAGCCGTGTTCCAGCTCCTGCGCTGTCTCGACTGCCAGACGGATCGCTTCTCTGGCTTTCTGAGTAAAACGATCGATCATTTTACTGTTCCTCCTGTTTCTTTTTACTTTACACCAGCTTCGGCAGTTCCTCACGCAGATACCGCGCCCGCTCTGCCTCCAATTCCTCACGTCCCAGCGGCTTGCTCGAACGTTTCTGTAAGTTTGCCGGCTGGATGCCGATCATCAGGCGGTAAATGCTCACAAATTCTGCCGGTTTTAACAGCCCGTCCGCGATGCCCGCCCAGACATGAGATAGAAATGTCATCGCTTCCTTGAGCGTCATCCGGCGCGCATATTTCAGAACGCCGTAGGACTTGTACGCCTCGTCCTCCCGCTCCAGGCGGTGCCTCGACAGAGAAACCTCGCGGAACTGATTTTCCTGCGCCGAGAGCTGCCCCGCCACGTTGGCTACCAGCTCCAGAATCTCTTGTTCGGTGATTCCGAGTGTCTTCTGATTGACTACCTCGTACAGATCGCCGTAGTTTTCATTGCCTCTGCCATAAACGCCGCGCACGGTCGTGCCGAAACGTCCCATATCGCCCAGAAGTTCCTGAAATTTCTTATTCATTGTCAGAGACGGCAGATGCACGACCACGGACGCCTTCATTGCTGTTCCGACATTCGTCGGATAGGACGTCAGATACCCATATTTCTCATTAAATGCATACGGAATCTTCTCGTTGATATAATCATCCAGCTCATCCGCTTTTGCATAACATTCTTGCAGATCGAGTCCCGATGCCAGCACCTGTAAACGGATATGATCGTCCGCATTTAATACCATGCTGACCCGCTCATCCTCCGAACAGAGGATCCCACCCGGCGTCGTCTTCTCCGCCAGCGTGCGGTTTAAAAGCCGCCGTTCCCGCAATGCGGTGCGGTCAAGCTTCTCCATCAATTCCAGATCTTCATATTCATAAAACTGACCGTCCCGGTCACCCAGATCGCGAAAATTCTGTTTTAAACGGGCAATCATCGTCCGCGCCTCATCCGGCTCCAGACGGCTCGGAAATTTATATTCCTCCCAGTTCCGAGACAGACGCACCCGGCTGGAAACGATATTGGACGCATCATTCGCCACTTCCTCAAACCATTTCGTCATGTCTCATCTCTCCTTCCAGACTGTGTATCTTATCCCGGCAGGCAGCAGCCGTCTCATAGTCTTCTTCCTGCAACGCCGCTTCCAGCCTGCGTTTCAGCTGCTTAATCTGCTCTTCCGGGCTGAATTCCAGTTCTCCTTTCTTCGTCACCTCTGCAGCCGCCTGACTGCGCGGCTGGATCTTCGGATGTTTGCCGGTATGGCTCGAATTTTCCTGCAATTTCTTAATTTTCTCTCCAAGCAACGGATCAAACACATGATAACAGTCCGCGCATCCGAAACGGCTGTTCTTGATAAATTCTTCATACGTCGTGCCGCAGGTCGGGCATACCACATCCTCTTTCGGTGCCTGGCTGGCAGATGCATCCGTCAGTCCCAAAAGGCTCGAAAGCAGTTTTCCAAGCGGAAATTCTCCCTCAATCAGTGCCGAGTACGGTCCCAGATCCATCTCTTTCGCGCACTGGGCGCAGAGATTATGCTCTGTCTTGACGCCGTTAAACACTTCTGTATATTTAATATTCGCTTCGCGAATCCCACATTTCTCACACAGCATAATTTATCCTCCCAACATACACATCCCGCAACGGTTCCAATACACAAAAACCATCGCCCGCAGCCGGAACCTGCTATTCCGCTGTAAATGCGTCATAAATGGAATCCACCAGATTGTGAACCTCCTCGCGGCTCACATTTTTACAGACACCTCTTGCCAGAATCACACTGAGATCCCGGCGCATCTCCGAGATCGTCCGCATCTTATCCGTGTCAAGTGCAATCACTGCCCCGCGGCGGCGGTCCACACGCAGAAAGCCTTCCTGTTTCAGTACAGAATATGCCTTGTTGACCGTGTGCATGTTAATTCCGATGTTATCCGCTAACTGGCGCACGGATGGCAGCGTATCGCCCTCCCGGATCTGGTCGGTCGCAATCCCGATGATGATCTGGTTTATGAGCTGAATATAAAGCGCTTCCTCACTGTTAAAATCAATCTCTACAATCATACTCCACCATCTTTCATTCTGACGGCAGACCCCGTTTCTAAATACAGTCAGCCGCTTATTTTATCATTTGTTATATAGATTGTATAACAAACAGGTGTTTTCGTCAACTGTAAAACTGTGTTAATTGTGTGAACTTGTTACTGTTCACGGATAGGCACTTTTGGAACTGAAAGTGCCGTAAGAAAACGTGGTGGCAGCAGGAATTTGCCGTATTTAAATGCGAAGCCACGGCAAATTCCGTTACTGGGCACGTATGCGTGAACAGTAACGTGAACTTGTTACAAAAAAATCGATATAAAAGAAAAGACAGATACCCACCAGAAATCTCCTGGACAGATATCCATCTTTTCCTCTTTTATTTACTGCGGATCGTCGATATACTCAAATCCATCCTCATCACGCCGATCCCGCTCTAACCGGGCTTTTGCCTCGCGGGCGCGTCTGGATCGCTCTGATTCCGACTCATATCTCGTTGGGCGATCACCGTATTCCTCCCGTTCCAGCGTGTAGTAAAGCTCCGAGCGGGATGCCGGGCGCACATGAATCGCCGGGCGCGCATTCCGGCGTTCTCCCGATGCTGCAGACTCTTTCGCCGCACGATGCGCCGATGCCGGCGTGTAATCGCGCTGCAGGCGACTTTCTTTTGCTGAAACAGCACGTTCCCGTTCTGTGCGTCGGCTTTCTGCCACTGCCTGGCGTTCCCGCTCTGCGCGGCTTCCGTCTGCCGAAGTTCTGCGCGGACGCTCTGAACGGCTTTCCTCTGCCGCATCTCTGCGGGTGCGCTGCAGACGTTCTTCTTCTGATGCCTCTCTGCGGACACAAGCCGGACTGCTTTCTTCTGGTATTTCTCTACGGACGCGTTCGGAACGATTTTCGCTTCCTGCTTCCCGGCGGCGTCTTTCCTCCGGCATCCGTTTTGCGCGGTCTGCCGATGCTGCTGCCTCCATACTCCGCTCCCGGCGAACCGGCTGGGACGCGCGCTCCTCATCCCTTGTCCGGCGGGCCGGCGGCGTCTCGCGCTCCTCTTCCCGCTCCCGGCGGACCGGTCTTGTCTCCAGCATCTCTTGGGTTCGGCGCGCACTCCGACGCCCTTCCTCCATCCGCTCTGCAGACGGGCGGCGTCTGTCATCCGCTGCCATGCGCTCCTTCTCACTCCGCGCTGCCGGTCTTGCCGGCGTCATTTCCCCATCTTCTCTCTTGTCGCGCCCAGTGCCTCGTTTCACCCGTGCGTCTGCCGCCGGTCGTGCATTCGGCGATGGCGGACGGCGCTTGGACCTCTGTCTGCCTCCGGCTGCCTGCGCTTCCCCTCTCCACTCTTTCCGCTTGAGCAGAAGATTGATCACGATAAAGAACAAGATTACACATGCCACGCCCAGAACCGCAAGCATGATAAAGCGGATATTATAATCCCTGCAAAGTGCGTTGTACTTATCTACAATCTCTTCCACTTGTGCATCATCGTATTTAGTTGCCAGAGACGGGTCTTCAAAATACCGTTGGAAGGTCTTTTCTGCAATATCATACCGGTACAGCGACTTCTCGCCGCTCTCATTCATACCATATACGACACAATACTTCTGCTGTTCATCGCTCTTCCACACCCAGCCCTGCACTTTATACGTGCCGTTTAACTGAATGGTCGTCTCCATAAATCCATCCGGAATCTGAACCGACTCATCCGGTGGAAGCACCAGAATCGACTTTGCTGTCACATCGATCGTCACATACGGCGATAACACACCGGATTCCGGTATATAAATATAAAACGCACCATTTCCATCGGCACCCTGCAAATACAGAAGCGTCAGGTCATTGCCATTTCCACACTGGACCTCTGAACCGCCATAAGTACAGGTAGACTGCGTATATCCTTCCGGAAGCAGGGAGGCATCAAATTCCGTCGCCACCGTATAGGAAACGCCGTCTATTTCCACATCCAGCCCGTTTTTCACAACCGGCGTTGTCCCAACTGCCTCTGTTTCAGCCCCTGTCTCCGCCTCTGACGGCACATCGACCGTATCGAGCTTATTGACTGTGATCGTGTAGCTCTTAGTTGTCTGTCCATCCTCCGCCGTCACCTTGCAGACAACGGTATTAGCACCTACCTTTAAGCCGGAATCACCGCTGACAAGGACTTTCGCCTTGCTGTCCTTCGCACTCGCGCTGACCGCCAGCTTATCGACGCTGGCTCCTACCTGCGCCGTATAGGAAGTCACATTTGGCGAAAATGCAGGGGAAAGTGTTCCTGGAGAAATCTTCAAGGACGAAAGCGCCGCTTCCGCCGAGGAGGTTGCCGGTGCTTTTACTTTGACGCTCGCCGTTCCCGTTTTAGAAACTGTGACTGCCTGTGCATCTGAGTCATAGACTTCATAACTTCCCACAGAGATCGACGTATTTCCCGCCTGCACTGCCTTGAATTTCAGCGTATAGGAAAATGCCTTCGTCGAATTGGAATCCATCGTTCCAACCAGGCGGACGGAACCTGCACCGCCGCTTGCGTTATTTCCGCTCACAAACTCAATGACCGACGGATCATAGGAAAGTACCACGTCGGATGCCCCTAGATTTCCATCCTGAGAGGAGATCTTCACATTGACGCTGAACTCCTGACCCACCGTCGCACTCGGATCGGAAAATGAAATTTTTGCGCTGGATGCATAGGCGCTGATCCCGCCAACCGGCGCCGCCACCGTCAGCATACCTGCCGCAAGTATACCTAATATGATATTTTTAAACCTTTTCATTCAACTGCCCTGTCCTATATTCTTTATTGGTAACGGTCCCATATCTGCACCGTTCCCTTTCTTTACAAATTTTCACGTACCCGCTGCCATCTCTCAAGACCAGCCGCAGGTACGTGAAATATCCCTACAGTCCCAGAATCTTCTTCTGCATCAGAAGAATATCCAAAATATCTACTTTTCCATTTCCATTTAGGTCGGCGCGCGCGATTTCCTCCGCTCTTAACTTTCCAAGTCCCAGTATCGACCGCTGTGCCAGCAGGATATCCATGATGTTCAGCTTACCGTCGCCGTTGACATCCCCGCGCACCGACGATGCCGCATGCGTTCCCGATGTGGACTGGGATGGTGCCGCCGCGCTGGTCGGCGACTGGCTCCCCTGCGGACTGCCGGCGCTCCCGACAGACTCCCCATTTGGCGCAATCAGGGTTCCGGAACTGCCGCTCCCAAATCCATTCACATTCGATCCCGGTGCAGACTGCCCGGAAGGAGAGCTTCCTGAACTGCTTCCCGAAGAGGTCGGACCGACAATCTGCACATCCGAACCGCCGGAGGAAGAATTTCCTGAACTGCTTCCTGAAGACATGCCCGGTCCCGTCGCCGGACCGCTAGAGCTGCTTCCAGAGGAAACGCCGCTTCCAATCGAGCTTGAGTAGGTCGGACCGCCTGACTGGCGCACTACGTGAAGGACGTAATTTCGCAGATTTCCATTTGCCGCTTTGACCGTCACGGTGATCTCATTGACACCGCTCTGCAGATCGACCGTTCCCGTTCCAGCAATCGTTGCCTTGGAATCAATCGCGCTCGCTGCTACCGTCACGCTTGCCACCGACGGATCCACGATCAGATCGTAGGACTCTGTATCTCGGTTAAAGGTCGGTGTCAGTGCAAATCCATCGACACCCAGCGCCGACAGCTTGTTGTTCGGGCTGCCGTCCAGCGTCGGTTTGACGCAGGCGCCCGCCGGCATATTTTTATACACCGGAATCGAGAACTCAAGTGTTGTATTTGCCAATGCCGTGATCTTCGAAAGCGTCAGTCCTTCGGCAGCTGCCGCCTGCACGTTCGTCATGTACTGGTGTTTATAAAGGTTGCTGCCCTGCACATTAAATTTCTTTAAGTACAGCGTATCCTGCCCTTTTTTCACATAATTCTCGCCATAATAAACCGAACCGCCGCGGATCGATTTCTCGATGCTGTTCCACGGGCGCAGATAGCTTCCCGACTGGGATGCCCACCAGAGTCCGCGTTCTACCGCACTCATCGAGCCGGACTGATATGCCTCTATATTAAAGAAGTTATAATATCCCTGATAGCCGGACACCGTTCCGGAAATACTGCGTCCGGTTCCCTGGCTGCCCTGTTCCTGCAGAATCATCGACGCCAGAATATATGGATTGACTCCCGATTCGGATGCCGCATTCATGATGATATCTACATAGGAAGTACCGATTGCAGACTGCTGCGCCACTCCCGTGGAAGTTCCCGAACTGCTGGAAGTGCCACTTCCCGGTGCACTTGTTCTTCCGCTGCTGGTTGAACCAGAAGTTGTTCCAGTTGTGCTGCTTCCTGGTGCGCTTGTACTGCCACTGGTGGTTCCAGCCGTGCTGCTGGTTGTCCCCGATGACTTATTCGATGTGCCGCTGCTGACCGGCGCCGTCTCCCCGTCTGCATTGTTGGAAGAAAATCCGTCTCCCGCCATGCCCGGTCCATTGATCGCTGCCACACGCTCTGTCTTATGATCGCTGATCGAGGCAATCGGAGACGACAGACCGGTGCTGCTTCCGCTCGAACCTGACGAACTTCCCGGTCCTGTCGCTGAACCGGAAGAAGAGGTTCCAGAACTGCCTCCCGTACCAGTCGATACCGACGAGCCACCCGACACTGTTCCGGAAAGGAAGGTCCCGCTTACCATGTTCTGCAGCCCCGCCTTCGTGTGAAGCGAACTGTCATACGACTGTTTCATGAACTGGTAAATATATTTATCATTTAAGAAATTCCGCGGATCCATATAATAGGCGATAATATCCGAAGACGCCTGTACCCAGGAGCTTCCGTCAAAGCCCGGCCAGGTTCCGGTTCCCCAGTCATACGCGCCTGTCTCGGTCGATTTCCAGGACGAAATGCTGCTGCTCGCAACCAGGTTCCGCCCGATCACGCTTTCATTTTTCAACGCTGTGTTCCAATCCAGATTCGTCTGGAACGCCGTGAACGTCCAATTCGGATATTGTGCATGCAATTCCCGGAGCCCCTGTTTATAGCTCTCCGGAAATCCCTGCTTTGTCAGATAGATTTCAAAATCCGAATCCGATTTGATCGCCGTCGGAAACTTTATGTATTTGCTCGAAACATACCCCGTCTGCTCACCGCCGCTTCCGCTATATCGTATCTGATACCATACGACGCCATCCGTTCCCGTCTGCTCACCAAGTACTGTAACCGGTGCGCCCTTGGACAGCTTCGCTAGTGCCTGATACGAAGTGCCCGGTCCACTCCGGACATTCAGGTTTGTCGCATTGACCGACGCGGTTCTCTCTTCCGCATAGCTGACGATCCCCAGCAAAGACTCTGCTGCAGTACCTGCCAGCCCTGGGTTGACCGCCATCACAGCGCCCAGCAGAAACGCCGCCGCCCGTTTCCCCAATAACTTCCATTTTTTCATCCGTCTATCTCCTCATTCTGCTGCGTTTTCTGCAATTCATCCCCCGCAGCGGAATTCTTATTCTGTCTGCCGCCGCATTTCCAGACAGCCGCTCGACTGTTTTCCATCTTTTTCACGTTTTTACAATCGTATCTATTATAATGAAAAAAGACCATATGTGTCAACCTTACCGAAAAAACTTCGCAAAATTTGGGGCCTTTGCGCGAAATTGTAAGATTTCCTTAATTTTTAGAAGCAGTATAGGTTGGCTTTGAAATGTTTTCCGGATATATGATTTTTGAATGCATAGTAGCATAAAAAGGAGTGCCAACCCGGTACACTCTACCGATTCTGGCACTCCTTTTGGCTCAAAATCCTTAAATTCTTTTTAGCTTAGATCTGGTAAGACTCGCTTTTTCTTCCAGCCCAGGTATTGATTCCGTTTCCATCCATCTCCTCAGTGGACACCGGTGCTTTCTTTACTTCCGGCGCAGCTGCTTTCAGGATTTCGCGTTTCTCAACCGGCGGTTTCTTTGCCGGACGGGACTCGAAGAACTCTTTTGCTACCTGTGGGAACAGTGCATAAGTCAGAACATCCTCATCCTGCTGCTTCCACTGCTTCATCTCCGCCTCAATCTTCTCAAGCTGCGGCTCGATCAGATCTGCCGGACGACAGGTGATCGGTTTTGCATCGCCGATTGCTTTCTTCTGAACTTCTTTGTCGAACGGCTTTACAGTCTGTCCGAACTCGCCCATCAGAAGTTTCTTGGATTCCTTTGTGAACATCTTGTAGCGCTCGCCCATCAGGACATTTAATACAGCCTGCGTACCAACGATCTGGGAAGACGGAGTAACTAACGGCGGCTCACCGAAGTCTTTGCGGACTCTCGGAATCTCTTTCAGAACATCGTAGTATTTATCCTCTGCGCGCGCTTCTTTCAGCTGGGAAACCAGGTTGGAAAGCATACCGCCCGGGACCTGATAACGCAGGGTATTGATGTCAACGCCCAGAACCTTGGTATTCATCAGACCACTCTTTAACGCTTCCTCACGCATCGGGCGGAAGTAATCTGCGATCTCCGCCAGTTTTTCCTGATCCAGTCCGGTATCATACGGAGTACCTTTGAAGGTCTCAACCATAACCTCGGTCGCCGGCTGGCTCGTTCCCATCGAGAATGGGGACATCGCGGTATCGATCATGTCAGCGCCCGCTTCCACTGCCTTTAGGTACGTCATGGATGCAACGCCGGAGGTGTAATGCGTATGGATATCAATCGGAAGATCAACTGCCTCTTTCAGTGCTTTTACAAGGATCTCTGCATTGTACGGAGTCAGAAGACCTGCCATATCCTTGATACACAGGGAATCAGCGCCCATATCCTCGATTCTCTTTGCAATGTCTTTCCAATAATCCAGTGTATATGCATCACCCAGTGTATAGCTCAGTGCTATCTGTGCGTGTGCTTTTTCTTTGTTGGCTGCCTTTACCGCTGTCTCCAGGTTGCGGATATCATTTAAACAGTCAAAAATACGGATAATATCAATACCATTGGCAACTGATTTCTGTACGAAATATTCTACCACATCATCTGCATAGTGGTTATAACCCAGAATATTCTGTCCGCGGAACAGCATCTGAAGTTTTGTCTTCTTAAAACCATCTCTCAGCTTTCTAAGGCGCTCCCACGGATCCTCCTTCAGGAAACGAAGGCTGGCATCGAATGTCGCACCGCCCCAGCATTCTACTGCATGATATCCAACCTCATCCATCTTTCCGATGATCGGAAGCATCTGCTCCGTTGTCATTCTGGTTGCAATCAGAGACTGGTGCGCGTCACGAAGGACAGTTTCCACGATCTTAACCGGCTTTTTCTTTTCATTTGCCATTCTAAAGATACCTCCCAATACACTTTTATTATGAGTCAACTATCTGCGACCTGGCTGATTAAATAATTCACAGCCATATTTTTATCCATTATACCACAAGTTTCTCGATTTCTGGATAGTTTTTTTAATATAATTTCATAAGTAAATTCTATATCGTGGAAATGTGGGTTGTGATTTTTGCTGATGTCAGGGAGCTTTCCTCTGCGCCGCGTGGGGGCGGCTGGAGGAAAAAAATTTCTTGGTCACTTCTTTCTAGTCCGCAGTGCAGCAGCTCGAAAAAACTTCGTTTTTCCTCGCTGTCGGGCATTCGCCCTATGAAAAAAAGAAGCCACACAGCTGCTTTTGTGTAAACACAACGCTTCTGTGTGTCACATCTTTCTAGTCCGCAGTGCGGCAGCTCGAAAAAACTTCGTTTTTCCTCGCTGTCGGGCATTCGCCCTATGAAAAAAAGAAGCCACACACAGCCGCTTTTGTGTAAACACAACGCTTCTGTGTGTGGCTTCTTTTTTTCGCACTGCTCTTTGCTTACGCAAGTTTGGACTTAGCCAGCTCTGCCAGTTTTGCGAAACCTTCTGCATCGTTGATAGCCATGTCAGAAAGGATCTTGCGGTTCATCTCAACACCAGCCTGCTTTAAGCCGTACATGAACTTGCTGTAGGACAGACCATTGATACGTGCTGCTGCGTTGATACGAGCGATCCACAGCTGTCTGAACTGTCTCTTTCTCTCTTTACGACCAGCGTAGGAGCTTGTAAGAGCTCTCATTACGGACTGCTTAGCTACACGGTACTGTTTGGAACGTGCGCCTCTGTAACCCTTTGCCAGCTTTAATACTCTATTGTGTTTCTTTTTAGCGTTTAATCCGCCTTTTACTCTTGCCATCGGTTATTTCCTCCTTCTTAATCCTCGAATCTTATAAGTACGGTAAAATCTTCTTCATTACCTTGCTGTTTGTAGCATCAGTAACGATGTCTTTTCTAAGATTTCTTTTTCTCTTTGTAGATTTCTTAGTTAAGATGTGGGATTTGTAAGCTTTATTTCTTACTAACTTTCCGGTTCCGGTTGTTTTAAAACGTTTAGCAGCTGCTCTGCTTGTTTTCATTTTAGGCATGGTGTAGTCCTCCTTAATAATAGTTATGTCCTTATATCTAGCGTTTCGCAGAAAGGAACAGTACAATACTTCTTCCTTCTACTTTTGCCGGTTTATCAACGGCTGCGATATCGGCAAGCTTCTCTGCAAAATCGTCAAGGATATACTTTGTCTTTGACATATGTGCCATCTCACGACCTCTGAAACGAAGTGTAACCTTTACTTTATTGCCTTTTTCCAGGAATTTTCTCGCATTGTTCATCTTGGTATTCAGGTCATTTTCATCGATATTCGGGGAAAGACGAACTTCCTTGATCTCGATTACCTTCTGTTTCTTCTTAGCTTCTTTTTCTTTTCTTGCAAGCTCGTATCTGTATTTACCGTAATCGATAATCTTGCAGACCGGCGGCTTCGCAGTCGGAGCAATCTTTACTAAATCCAGTTCCGCTTCTTTCGCTAACTTGTAAGCATCCTTTGCGGACATGATTCCAAGCTGCTCTCCATTTTCGCCAATCAAACGAACCTCTCTGTCTCTAATCTGTTCGTTAATCATTAACTCGCTAATAGTCGTGCACCCCCATGATATGTGATGATTTTGGTTGATTCAGTGTCAAAAAAAATAAGTGAACAGTACAGACCATCCACTTACTCATAATAGGAAATCCAATATAGGAAATTTCTCAAATTTATGAACCCACAGTCACTTGCTCGTGCTGAGGTGAGGTAGATAACCTGCTTTCCTGTCTTCGTAAAGTTGTTTCCTCACAACTTTTGTTAGTATACTATGGTTTCTTTGGAATGTCAACCGGTTTTTTCGAGATTTTTGAGAAGATTTTTGAGAAGATTTACAAATGATTTTTAAATATGGTTCACGTGTTGCGCAAATGACGGCAACGTACGCAAATACATTTACGGACATACTAAAAACTACCGCCGGATATCATTACCTCTGCCCGGTTTTGCTTCCTTCCTGACAGAATTTTCCATATCCGGCGGCATTTTTTATTTCGAATATTTATGCAGTCTTTCTTCTATTAAAAAAGAAAACCGCATCAGTCACCGTTTCTGGAAACTCGAACATTCCGTCTGCATAGAAACTGTCGCATTGCCTCCGGTGATTCCGATGTGTTCCGCGCTGCACCGGCGGTCTGTATTATAAACACAGTTCGTTGCCTCGCACTCTACTTCGAGACGGCTCTCCGGTGTTTTAAAAAGGTTGCGGAATGTGCCGCCTTTCTTCTCGTCGAAGCTGCCACAGCAGGTATCGCATTTATCCTGCGCCGTCTTTCCTTCTACCAGAATGGTATTTTTACAGCAGCAGTTTTCCGCATTGTGCATACATCCGGTTACACTACAATCCAGTTTTGTCATGATTTTTCCTCCTGTTTTCTGACATGCATCACCGAAAGTCTCCTCCGGCATCCAGCCGTCAAACTTTTCAGCGATACACTTTTCAATGTGTCATGGTTTTCGTTGCTGTTCACACATGTATGACCAGTAACGGGATTTTACCGATACTTCGCATTCCAAATCGGCAAAATCTGCAACCAGAACTGTATCGTACGGAATTTTCAGTTCAGAAAATTCCTGCCTGTGAACAGTTACTGGTTTTTAGATTCAGGAGTAGTATCTGCTTCTTTTTTGGATTTATTCGTGTAAACTAAAACAAACGCATCCATGATTTTATCTCACAGATGCGTCTGCCTAATTTTTTAATTTTTCAAAATTATTTAGCTTCGTCTGCTTTCACAGTCTCACGCAGGTTTTTCTCTTCGATCTCCTTCTGGATGGACTCGATGAAGCTCTCTACACTGCTTGCACCCTCGTCACCTGCAAAACGGCTGCGGACGGAAACGGTCTTCTCTTCTTCCTCTTTCTGTCCAACAACCAGCATGTACGGGATCTTCTGGGTCTGTGCCTCGCGGATCTTATAGCCGATCTTCTCGGAACGTGTATCCATCTCTGCACGGATGCCAGCCTCGGTCAGCTTGTCCAGAACTTCCTTGCTGTAATCTGCGTATTTGTCAGAAATCGGAAGAATCTTTACCTGTACCGGTGCCAGCCAGGTTGGGAATGCACCTGCGAAGTGTTCGATCAAGATACCGATGAAACGCTCGATGGAACCAAATACAACACGGTGAATCATGATCGGACGATGTTTCTCGCCGTCTGCTCCGGTGTACTCTAATTCAAATCGCTGTGGAAGCTGGAAGTCAAGCTGGATGGTACCACACTGCCAGGTTCTTCCGATAGAATCTTCCAGATGGAAGTCGATCTTCGGTCCATAGAATGCGCCATCGCCCTCGTTTACCACATACGGCAGTCCCAGCTCTTCCAGAGCGGAACGCAAGCCTTCGGTTGCCATCTCCCAATCTTCATCACTTCCCATGCTGTCTTCCGGTCGGGTGGACAGCTCTACGTGATATTTGAACCCAAACAGGGAATATACCTGATTGATCAGGTGTACAACGCCCTTGATCTCGTCCTTGATCTGCTCCGGTGTCATGAAAATATGTGCATCATCCTGTGTGAAACAGCGTACACGCATCAGACCATGAAGCTGACCAGATTTCTCATGACGATGAACGATACCAAGCTCACCCATACGCAGCGGCAGATCACGGTAGGAACGTGGCTCAGAAGCGTATACCAAAACGCCGCCCGGACAGTTCATTGGTTTAATTGCGTAATCCTCTTCATCGATCACAGTTGTATACATATTGTTTTTGTAATGATCCCAGTGTCCGGAAGTCTCCCAGAGCTTGCGATTCAGGATGATCGGAGTGGAAATCTCTACATAACCAGCTTTTTTATGGATTTCTCTCCAGTAATCAAGCAGGGTATTTTTCAGTACCATGCCCTTCGGCAGGAAGAACGGGAAACCCGGACCTGCATCGTGCATCATGAACAGGCCAAGTTCTTTGCCCAGTTTACGATGGTCACGTTTCTTTGCCTCTTCCATCATTGTGATGTATGCTTCCAGATCCTCTTTGGTTGCAAATGCGGTCGCATAGATACGGGTCAGCATTTTGTTCTTCTCGCTGCCTCTCCAGTATGCGCCTGCCAGATTCATCAGCTTAAATGCCTTACCAACACCCTTGGTGTTCATCATGTGAGGTCCTGCACATAAGTCAGTAAAATCACCCTGACGGTAGAAACTGATCTCTGCATCCTCCGGCAGATCCTCGATTAATTCTACCTTGTACGGCTCCTCTTTCTCCTTCATGAACTCGATCGCTTCATTTCTCGGCAGAGTAAAGCGCTCCAGTGGAAGTGCTTCTTTGATGATTTTCTTCATCTCTGCCTCGATCTTTGGCAGATCCTCTGCAGTCAGAGGGGTAGCCGGATCGACATCATAGTAGAAACCGTCTGCAATGGACGGTCCAATCGCAAGTTTTGTCTCCGGGTAAAGGCGTTTTACAGCCTGTGCCATTACATGGCTGGCGGTATGGCGCAGAGCTGCCAGACCTTTCTCATCCTTTGCAGTCAGGATATTTAACTGACAGTCATGGTCGATCACGGTACGGAGATCTTCTTCCTTACCGTCAACCTCACCCAGACATGCCACTCTCGCCAGGCCTTCGCTGATGTCTTTTGCAATATCGATGATGGACATCGGGCTCGCATATTCTTTGACAGAGCCATCTTTTAATGTGATCTTCATCTTTTTTCTCCTTTTCGTTCTGAAATAATAAAAGCTTCCTGACCAGAAGAACCACGAAAGAATGTGTCTTGGCACATTCTCGCGCCGAGCACGATCGCCTGCGACATGTTGCTTCTTCGCGCGAGTGCGCATCCCGCGGAGCGTTTTTTGTTTCATAGGACGCAATTTCCTATGAAACAAAAAGTCCCTTAGCCAGATGTTTCTGACTAAGGGACGATTAATCGCGGTTCCACCCTTATTGAATCGATCTTTCGGATCGACTCCACTTCATTCTGATGATAACGGAATCACCGTTCCCGATTAAGGGACATTCAAAGCTGGTATTCAGATTTGTTTTCCTGTCCGACGTTTCCACCCACAGCCACCTGCCTCTGTTATTTCAGGCTTTTCCTGCGACGCCGTTCTCTGTCCAGTTCCACAATCCTACTGGTCTTCTCAACACTTTCTTTATATAGATAAACCCGTTTCTGGTTCATCATTACAGTCTCGATTATATCAGCTGTTTCTATTTTGTCAAGATATTTTTCTCTTGAGTTTTCACTGCATTGACAGACCGCCTCTTTCATGGTATGATAATAAGGATCTAAATATAAGGGCCAGTACCGGTTTCGACAGGGATCATGAAGCTGGTGAAGCTATCCGCATGCGATGCGTTAAATGGCAAACTTAAAATTAAACGCTAACAACAAATTAGCATACGCTGCCTAATTTGGCAGTTGTCAGCCTTAGAGCACTCACACTTTAAGAATCTGGCATCGAATATGTGAGAAACGATGACAGGCGGGTTCCGGACTGTCAGGCGTATCAGGAACTACTGAAGTTCTGAGGATGTTCGTTTCCGCAGGATAGAGGGAATGTCAAAGAACGGACTATGATAGTAGAAGAACAGGGAATTGGTTTTTGGACACGGGTTCAACTCCCGTCTGGTCCACTAAAAAGAACTGCCGCCCAGCAAATCATTTGCTGATGCGGCAGTTCTTTTTCTTATCTATTTTTATTCTGCATCTTTTACCGATTCTGGAATATCTCAATAATCGCCTTCACGATCGCCACCAGCACATTCCACATCCGTTTTAACGGACCTTCTTCACTGCTGCCGTCTGCCTCCTGATCGGAGATATCGGTTGATTCATCATCATCGCTGATCTCATCGGTCCGCAGGACGATCTGCACGCTGTTCGGGGACGGATTTTTCGAGGAGGTAAAGGAAATCTTCTCCGCCTCCGGATCTATGTTCAGGAAGTTGTTCTCATCCTCAAACTTATCGATCTGCTCATCGAGCGTACTCTTCATGTCTTCCCCCGCTTCCCGAACCGCCGCAAGCTGATCGATCAGGGTCAGGTTCTTATCAAGAATCTTCTCCATGCCCTGCAGCGTTGCCTTGGTTCCGGCATCCAGCGAATCACCTGCCGAAATCAGCGTGTCATTCAAAAGACTGAGCATATCATGTGTGGTATAAAGTGCCCTGGTCAGCCGGTTCATCAGTTCTTCAGAATCAGACAGGGAATCCAGCATCGTCGGCACATATTTATCCGTTGTGTCAATCAGGACCCGCATATCATCCAGCAAATTAATCAGTTCATCGGTCGAACTTCTGAGCGCCGATAAAGTCGAACCCGTCTTGCCAGTAATATCTCCCGCCGTCTTGAACGCACCATTCACTTTATTCACAATCGTTTTCGCAGTTTTCTGCGCCTGCTCCACTTTCTGGAAAATGCCCTTCGTCTCTTCCACCAGACTTGCAGCATCCGCAGAATAAGTAGTCGCTGACAGAGACTCCAGCGCCTCCTCTACATCATCTTCTGCATTGCCAATCTCATCTTCCCAGCTCGCATCATTGACACCGCCGCTTCCCGGCTCGCCGGACGGTCCGGCTGTCAGGGCTCCCGCAGAAACCTCGGTTCCAAATGCATTCACCTCTGCATCCTGACCCGAGGAGTTGTCTTCCGAAGCGGAACCCGAATTCTTAGCAGAATCCGTCTCTGCCTTGTCTGCCGTCGAAGCAGGATTCTTCTCTTCCGTCTTTGTCGCTGATTCAGCCGCTTTTTCCGCCTGGTTACCAGCTGCACCAGACGCTATGCCTGCGCCCGCTGCTTCCTGTTCAGCCGAATCTTTACTTTCTGTTCCTGCTGAGCCAGAGGCCGAAGTGCCTGCTGCCATTTCCGCATCATCCATGGTATTTGCAGAACCCGTAGTTCTTGCATGATCGGCGGCACCTGCAGAATCCGTGATATCTGCGCTGCCAGCCGCCCCCGTTGTCTGACCATTTCCGTTTCCAGATGCCGCCTCCGACGATACAGATGTCTCTTCCTTCTCCGCACTCTTCATCTTGCGGATCCGTTTCAGCTTCATGCCGTCTAACGTGGCTAAACTCTGATTCAGGCTTCCAATCCCCTGTTCTGTCACCGCCAGGGAGGTATTTCCCAGTCCCAGAAGTTTATCGAGTTCTTCCAAAATTTTCTGGACTTCCGCCATCCGCTGGACAATATCTTTCTCGATCGCATCCTGCGTCTGCTGACTGACAAGACCCTTATTTAATTCATCCGAAGCCGACCGGAGCGATTTGCTCAGACTTCCCAGGCGGTCATACAGGCGATCCAGTTCATCCTGCATATCTTCCATCGTATTGGAAAGCGCCTGTGTGTTGCTGTTAATATCCGTCACTGCATCGCGCGCCGTCTGTAAATACGGAATCATGACCGTCGTCTGATCCGTAACCGCCTGCAGATCGGCAAGCGCCTGTGTCGAGAGCGCCTCGATCTGTTTCCGGTTAGCACTGACGGTTCCACGCGCCTGATCGAGATTTGCCAGACCGCCCTTCACGCCGGAAACATCCGACTTCATGGATTCCATCGTCTTTAACAGCGCATTCATGCTATCATACATCTTGTTTCCATCCTCGCGCCAGGTATCTTTCGCCTCTTTCAGATCCTTGATGCGGTTCAGCTCATCCAGGGTCCCCGGAACCATCATCATAATGACTCCGATATTCTCATAATTATCCGTGCCGACCCGGACTGTAAAATCGCCGTCCTCGCCCGGAAGCGCCGCAAACATTGCCGCCTGATAGCTTCCAACCGACTGCACCTGCGCACCCGGCGCATCGACACTATAGCATTTCTCCATATCCACCGGCACAAGCACGGTCAACACCATATTATTTTTATAATATGCCTTCGCCTTCTCATTCGGGGTCGCCTTTACATTGACCTCAACCAGACCAGACGCCCCCGCCAGTTTGGATGCATCCGCTTCCACTCCATTAAGTTTATAGGAAACGTCAAACGTCCAGGGCAGATCGACGCTGTTTTTCGGCATCGTACATTGATAATAAAAACGCGAATTCTTCTCCGGCAGTTTCCATGTGACGGTTCCATCGCCAATTTCCGGCGCCGTGTCGTCCGTCATGTTGACCACCTTGTCATAGGTACCATAATCGGTATATTCGGTCAGTCCATTCGTGGTACAGCCTTTGACCACATTGATCTGCGTTGCCGTTCCATAATAGTCCAGATTGACATACATCGTTTCATCTACCTGAACTCTTGGTGCAGCCGCCCGGACAGGAACTGCCGCACTCGTTACCAGCGTAACCGCTGCCAGCGTCGCCGCCGCTCCTCTTCTAATGATCTTCTTCATGGCTTCCAGCCTCCCTTTTTTCTGTCATCTTCCGTTTCCGGTCTTTTCTTCGTTCTCTCACTTTTCCGAGTAGCCGGAGCTTTCTTCTGTGTTTCTCCCGCGCCTCCGCATCGGAATCTGTTTTCTCTTGAGAACCGCCCATCTCTGTCATTTCTGTATCTTCCAGCGCTTTCGTTTCAGCTTCGAATTGTTTTCTTTTCGACGTAACTGAATCCACCAGCGGCTCTTTCCCTTTCCACACGGCACCAGCCACGCGTCTTGCCGCCCGTTTCATACGGGCATGGCGGCGTTCGCGCCGTTTTTTGAAAAACAGATGAATCCTCTCAAATTCGTTCTGCATCAGGATATGATCAAACAATACCAGAAATGCCGGCATCAGGGAGCAGACAAAAAGCATACTAATCAGAGCCCCCCGTCCAATCAAATGTCCCAGATCGCCGATCGCCGCGACACTCGATACCTTGTATACAATATATCCGGCACAGGTCAGGATCGAACCGGATGTCAGAATCGCCGGAATACCAAGATTCAGCGCCCCGATCGCCGCTTCCTTCTTATCCATCGTCTTGCGGCATTCCAGATAATTGTTCGTCGTCAGAATCGCATAATCGACGGTCGCGCCCAGCTGGATACAGCTTACGATAATGTAACCAATGAAAATCATCGTGTCTCCGACGATGTACGGTACCGCCATATTGACGAAAATCGCGACCTCAATCGGAATCATGATAAGGAGCGGAATAATCAGTGATTTAAAACTCCACATGACAACCACAAATACGCCGATCAGCGACATCACATTGACACGGCTGTAATCCTTCGTGATCGTCGTCTGGATGTCCTGTGTGGACGGTGTTGTGCCGACCAGATACGAATTTTCCGGATAATATTTCTTCATGATCGCCTGGATCTCATCCGAGCACTGGTACGCCAGCTTGCTCTCGCCCTTACTCTTAACGTAAATAAGGATTCTCGCATAATCTTTTTTATGTAACTGGCTTGTGATGCTGTACGGAAGGAAATCTTCCGGTACGCCCTCCGGGAGCTGCCCGGACAAGGACGTTACACTCTTCATGTACGGCAGGTCTTCCAGCTCATCCGTGAACTGTTTTTCCTTGATAAAAGAAGTATCCGGCACGATTGCCATCATCATATTGCTTCGTCCGAATTTCGCTGTAATCAGCTCATCATCCTCATATACCGTCGTTCCCTCGCTGGCGCCAACCGCGTCATTTCCGTAGAGGAAATCGTTCATGCTCTGCGCCGTGTATGCCGGGATCGCCAGCACCGCAATCAGAATCAGCACGATGCGGCGGCTGTTGTAGATACCGTGGCTGAGCTTATCAAACGACGGCAGGAACGAACGATGGGATGTTTTCTCAATCATCGGCGTCATACGCAGAATCATCGCCGGCATGAAAAACACCACTGTCAGCAGACTCAGGACAATACCTTTTGCCAACACGAGTCCCATATCAAATCCGATATTAAACTTCATAAAACACAGAACGATAAATCCGACGATCGTCGTCAGGCTGCTGGCGAAAATGGAGTTTAATGCCTCATTGATCGCGTTGCTTAACGCGGTCATCTGATCCAGTCCCTTTGCCTTTTCCCTCGCAAACGCGTGGCTTAAGAAAATCGAATAATCCATCGAGCAGGCGAGCTGCAGGACCGCCGACACACTGTTCGTCAAAAAGGATATCCGCCCGATAAACAGGTTCGTTCCTTTGTTCAGGACGATCGCCACGCCCATGACCGTCAGATATAGCACCGGTTCAAACCAGGAATTCGTCGTCACGGTCAGAATCAGGAAAATAACCACGACCGCCAGCGTCATAATCAGCTTCATCTCGCTCGAAACATTTTCCTGCAGCGATTTATTCTGAACCGCCATGCCAACGTAATGTCCCTTGTCTCCGAGAATGTCCTTGATCTCATCGATCGTCTGGGACGTCCTCTTATCCGTGTCGCCGTTTACAAAAACAATATCCATAACCGCCGTATTATCCTTGTAATACTCATCAACACTATTAAAGTTGATAAATGCGTCCGCCGCGTATACGCTGGTCGATGTATCGAGCCACATGACCTGATCGACTCCGTCCAACGCCTCTATTTTATCCTTGTAGGCTTTCGCCTCATAAAGCGAAACATCATCAATCATGATGCGCCCCGTGCCGGGGTAGCCGAATTTCTCTTCCATCAGGTCCAGTCCCTGTTTGGACTGGACGGTCGACGGCAGGTATTCCGTCAGATCATAGTTGATCTCGACAAACGGCGCCATGAGCGCTGATATCAGCACCAAAACCAGAAAGACAATCTCGATCGCCCTGCTCCGCTCAATGATGAATTTCGGCAGGGAGAAGGCTTCTTTTTCCGTCTGTTTTTCTTCTTTGCGTTTATGTAAAAATTTCAGTTTCATGCCTGCTTGCTCCTGTCATACAATGATTGCGATCCTTACCGCATCAAAATAATCATATAATAATGCTTATCGCCGACCTGCTGATGTGCAACACCCATTTCCTTATAATAAATCACCCGGTCCACGCGCTTTTTCTCGTCGCTGTCGTGATTACGCAGAAGCTTTTCTTCTGCCTGCGTCACATCATCACAGTTGATGAGGTAAATCTCCGTATGACGTCTCGCAGTGCTTTCCCCGATGGATTTGAGGTAATCATCAAGTGTGCCTTCATCCGGGATCCGGCTGCTTCCATAACCCTTACTGCGTGCCATCGCCAGGCGGTGTTCGGCGATCTGCTGTAATTTTCCATTTAAAATAAAGCTGGCATCTTTATCGTAATCTTTTTTGTCATCGTCATAGTAATCTTCTTCCTCATCCCCGTCAAACGCGTCCGCCTTCAGCTCATTTAAGCTGTCCGCCATCGCCTGGGTATCTGCATCCAGAAATGCCAGCGTGTACGCGCCGCCGCCCGTGTTTTTCTTCTTTTTGGCGTTCGCCAGGCTGCCGTCCGCGTTGATCGTATACTGCGTCTCATCCTTTGTGAAGGTCGTTCCCTCCATCGCGCCGCTGTCTTTCAGGAAATAGTATTTTCCGTCGATATTCTGCCAGCCGGTCGCCATCGCGCCGTCCCCTTGCAGATAATACCAGGTTCCCTTTTCCTGCTCCCAGCCCGTTTTCATCAAACCGTCTGCTCCGAGCAGGTACCATTTTCCGCCCATCTGCTGCCAGCCCGTCAGGTAAGAACCGTCCATTCCCACCAGATAATAACCATTCTCCACCGGCTGCCAGACACCCGCATCATCCGCAAACACTGTCTGGGCGGCAGACGCTGAGAAAAGGAGACTTACTCCTGCGATTCCTGCCAGCCGTACTATCTTATGTCCCAGAACCGCTTTCAGCGCCCTTTTTAACCCCGGCGCCGTCCGCTTTTCTTCCTTCTTCATCCACAAATTTCTGTCCTTCATACGCTGTCCTCACTCTTCTTTATGCTTATTGATCGGATCCATCTGTTTCCAGTTCCACCCCCCGTGCCGTTAAAAGTGCCCGGAGCATCGCCGCCAGCTCCTTTTCCGAGATCCGGCTGCTGTCAATCAACATATCATAACTTGCTTTATCCGCCCACGTCTTTTTTGCATAAAAATTATAATAATTTTTCCGTATTTTATCCGCTTGTTTGATCAGGTATTCAGCTTCTTTTTCATCTGTCTCGTAACGCCGCATAATCTCCTTCACGCGCGCCTCCATCGGGGCATATATAAATAGAGAAATAAGCCCTTCTGTCTCCTCCAGGATCTTGTCAGCGCAGCGTCCCACGATGATGCATGGACCTTTCTTCGCATACTCCCGGATCAACTGGGACTGCACGACAAACAAGGTATCATTCATCGGCTTTCCATAACCGGTAAACGGATTGCACTTGGCCGGAACCTTAAAAAGAAAACGGTTCGCCTTCATCTCGTCCGCCTCTTCCAGTTCCTCCATCTTAAATCCGCCGCACACCGCTGCTTCCTCTATCAGATGGCGGTCATAACAGGGAATTCCCAGTTCCTTTGCCAGAGACTGCCCCAGATTATGGCCGCCGCTTCCAAACTCTCTTCCGATTGTAATGACAAAATTTTTCATACCAGATTCCACCTTCGTATCTATTTCCTTTTGCTTTCGCATATGCTGCAGGTTCTCATAGCCGTTCCTTTCCCGATTGTCAGCCACTCCTGCCGTCTGTGAAACGTTCCATACAAAAGACTTCTTCGCAGTGAACAGTTACATCTAAAATAGAGCATATACAACTCATGTCTGTTTAATTGACATTTGTTCATTTTTGAACTATAATGCATTATACTAAGTTGTTCGAATGAATACAATAATCATTTTTACGTCAGTTGTATTTTAATCAACATTTCATCACATTATGTTTGTTTTTTGTATCTGGTGTGCCCATTTTTACTTATTTTTAACACTCCCTTCATCCACAGCCTCCGATACACAGTCATACGGCGTTTCCCTGTCTGGAAACGTTCAGAAAGGAAGTCACTATGAAAGAAGAAATACTCGACCGGCGTGTACGAAAGACGAGACGCCAGTTAAAAGAATGCTTAACCCGCCTCCTCAAAGAAAAAAAAATTCAGGATATCACGGTACGCGAACTCGCCGAGATGGCTGACATCAACCGCGGCACCTTTTATCTTCATTATAAAGATGTCTTTGACCTGATGGATCAGATCAAAAATGAACTGATCGAAGAGGTTGAGTCTGTCCTGACGCACCATCCCGTTCCCGAACTGGTAGCGCGCCCTTCCCTCGCACTCTCAGAACTATTTCCTCTTGTACAGGAAAATGCAGAGATTGTTTCTATCTTAATAGGAGAAAACGGTGATCTGAATTTTGTCAACCGCCTGAAACGCATTGTCAGCGATAAATGTTTAAAAGGCTGGCTGGATCTCAAATGTTCCAGCGATCCGGATACGCTCGCGGCATTTTCCGCCTTTATCGTTTCCGGCTGTGTCGGTACCGTTCAGTACTGGATCGAAAGCGGCATGAAGGAATCCACAGAACAGATGGCAATCTTGACAGAGGACTTTATCTTAAAAGGCATCCGGGTGCTGGAAAATCCGGCTTGACTTTCACGAAATTCCGTGCTTTAATAAAACTGCAATTTTTAAAAATTCAGAAAGGAGAACCACATGGACAGTTGTGACAGCAACGGGCGAAGTCGTCGCGATGGGCAAAATCAAACTATGAATTCCAACCATGCGTACCAGACTGTTGGTCTGCCGCAGGGTCTTTTTGAGTGTGAATCGGGCTGTCTGGCAGCACATTTCCGCCTGCTTTAACAGGCTGGTGATTCAGTGCTGAACGTTTCCCGGCACGATTGGTTTTCATATATATTTGTCCATCGCCCTGGCGCGGGTTTGAAACTGCCATCTGCGGCATTTCATCCTGTTCCCGACTGGCGGTGGATTTTTTTATCCCCGCACTGCTCGCCCTGTACGTCCCAAACGGCATTAAATAGAACGACAGAAAGCGAGGGAACCAAATATGAATCAGACTCCAGAAATGGACGAAAAGAAAACAAGCTCCCCGGAAACGGCTCCGATCGCCGCAACCGCAGAGCATAATGCTAATTTTGAAGAAAATATCCGCGCGATCATCCGCAGCGGAAAACCGGCAAGCGTAATCCGGGATGACCTCGACAATTACCATGCAAACGATATTGCCGAGGTTCTGGAAACACTGGACACTGCGACCCGGAAACGCCTCTACAATATTCTCTCTCTGGAAATGACGGCAGAGATTTTCACCTATCTCGATGAACCGGCGCCTTATCTGCATGAGCTGGGGCTTGACCGGGCGGCAGCCGTTCTGGCAGAGATGGATGCCGATGAGGCGGTCGATATCCTCGAAAATTTAGATCCGGAGGAAAAAGAAGCCCTGATCGCGCGCATGGATCAGGAATCTAAGGATGATATCCACCTGATCTTTTCCTACGATGAGGAACAGATCGGTAGCCGGATGACGACCAACTACATCGTCATTCCCAATAACTGTACGATCAAGCAGGCAATGCGCCATCTGATCTCCCAGGCGGAGGACAACGACAACATCGACACCATCTACGTCGAAGACGAAAATGGGCGCTATTTCGGTGCGATCGAGCTGAAGGATTTAATCACTGCCCGTGAGTACATGAAGCTGGAGGACATTATCAGTACCTCCTATCCGTATGTGTACGCGGATGAAAAATCTTCGGACTGTATGGAAGAGCTGATCGATTACAGCGAGGATTCTATCCCTGTACTCGATCGGAACCATAAGATCATCGGTGCCATCACTTACGAGGACATCGCCGAGGCGATCGACGACGAGATGGGTGATGACTACGCAAAGCTGGCAGGTCTTACTTCGGAAGAGGATCTGCACGAACCACTGTTGCAGAGTTTGAAAAAACGTCTCCCGTGGCTGGTGCTGCTACTCTTCCTCGGCATGGGGGTTTCCTCAGTAGTCGGCATTTTCGAGCCGATCGTTGACCGTATCGCACTTCTTATCTGCTTCCAGTCGATGATCCTCGACATGGCAGGCAATGTCGGCACCCAGTCGCTGGCTGTCACCATCCGTGTCCTGATGGATGAGGATATCTCCGCGATGCAGAAGCTGGGATTTGTATTCAAGGAAATGCGAATCGGATTTTTAAATGGACTGCTGCTCGGATCGGCTTCGTTCGTCGTAATCGGCATTTTCATCCATATTATGAAGCAGAAGAGTCTTTTCTTCTCGTTTGCACTTTCCGGCTGTGTCGGCATCTCTCTTCTGACCGCAATGGTAATCTCCAGCCTGGTCGGCGTACTGGTGCCGATGCTGTTTCACAAGCTGAAGGTTGACCCGGCAGTTGCGTCTGGTCCGCTTATCACGACGGTGAATGATCTGGTAGCGGTTGTGACTTATTATGGACTGGCAGAGATTTTGCTGGTGGATGTGTTTCATTTAGTGTAGAGAACCGGTGAAAATAGGTATTTGTGATTCGGACGCAAAACAGGACTCTTCCTTTTTAGCAACTTCTCCCTGCTTCTTATAGATAGAGTTTGCATCTACCCCGCCGCGCACGCTGGAAAGCGGATAGATGTTGGTACCGCGTCCGATGATGCTGCCCGGGTTTAGGATAGAGCCGCAGCCTACTTCTACGTTGTCACCGAGCATGGCGCCGATTTTTTTGCGTCCGGTTTTGATCTTGCCGTCTTCGGCGTGGATTTCCACCAGAAGTTTATCGGATTTTACGTTGGAGGTGATGGAACCGGCACCCATGTGGGATTTATAGCCTAAGATGGAGTCTCCGACGTAATTATAATGCGGTACCTGTACTTTATCGAACAGGATGACGTTTTTAAGCTCGGTAGAGTTTCCGACTACTGCACCTTCTCCGATCAGGGCGCTGCCGCGGATGAATGCACAGTGGCGCACCTCGGCGTCTTTGCCGACGATGACCGGTCCGTGCAGATAGGCGCTGTCAAATACCTTCGCTGTCTTGTGAACCCAGATGTTTTCACCACGTTTCTCATATTCTGCCGGATCCAGGCTATTTCCCAATTCGATGATAAAATCACTGAGACCTGCCAGCGCCTCCCACGGGTAGGTAAACTGTTTCAGATAATCTGAAGCCAGCGTATGGGTTAAATCATATAATTCTGTGATTTTCATTTCTTCTTTTTTCATGATCATTGCCTTTCTTGAAATTCAATTTCTTCTATTATTATAAATAGATTGTTTACTTTCACTTACTTTGTTCCTGTCCGGATGTAATACTTGTCGTCTCAGAGCTAGTTTCAGCTTTTACTGTTCTTGCAGTCTTCGCAGTTCCCCTACTCTTTACGCTTCTGCTTCGCGACACTTTCTCTGCATTTTGGTAAAACACAGCAACCGCATCAAACGCCGGCCGCAGCCCATACGCATTTCCCATATGAACCGCATTGTAAGTGCGTCCGATAACGAAGCGCTCTAATTTCTGCATATATTCATCCGGCGTGATGCTGCCCTCTGCCACATAGGTCAGACCTTTTTCCCAGCTTGCCGTCAATTCCGGGTTGAGAAGCTGCTTCATGGATGTGTGTACAACCTCGTAAATCAGCTCGCCCAGGTAGGTCGGCGTGATAACCTGCGTTTTTTCATTGAGCGCCATATATTTGATGTTGAACAACTTTTTCAGGATCTCCGCGCGGGTTGCACTCGTTCCGATGCCGCTGCCCTTGATCTGAGCGCGCAGCTCTTCGTCCTCGATAAGCTGACCGGCATTTTCCATCGCCAGAATCATCGAACCGGAGGAATAACGCTTCGGCGGAGACGTCTCGCCCTCTTTAATCTGCAAATCATCCAGTGACACTTTCATCCCCTTTTTGAGCTGTTCCAGCATCTGGATAAACTCTGGGTGGGACGCGTCAATTACCTTTGGCTGGCTGCCGTCCGTTCCATCTGCTTCTCCTGCCGGATTTTCCGCATCATTTCCATCTATACCTGTTTCAAGACGGTTCGTTCTGCCGACACCTTCCCCGGCAGTGTCCTTTTTCTTTTTCGGAATTTCTGCCACTTTGAGATATCCCACTTCTTTCAATACTTTGAAACCGGCAAAGAAATGTTCACCTTTTACCTCAATCTCAACCGCATATTTCTGGTAAATCGCCGCCGGATAAAAGATGCTTAAGAAACGGCGCACAATCACCTGGTAAATCTTACGGTTCAACTCTGGGAGACTTCGCAGCGCACCGAGTCCCTGTCCGGTCGGTATGATTGCGTAGTGATCGGTAATCTGCTTATCATTGACATAGCGCGTTTTTGCTATGTTTTTCCACAGCCCCGCCTGCATCGCCTCCGATGCAAATGCCGCCAGCGGCTCATAATGCGTCAGACCGCCGATATTTTTACTGATCTCCTTCGCCACCGCCGTTGAAAGCACACGCGCGTCCGTTCGCGGATAGGTAACCAGTTTTCGCTCATACAGCTCCTGCACCACTTTCAGGGTCTGATCCGGGCTGATTTTAAACATTTTAGAACAATCATTCTGGAGCTCCGCCAGGTTATAGAGAAGAGGTGGATTTTTGGTTTCCTTTTTCTTTTCCACTTTTAAAATGGTTCCCTGCGAAGTATTATATACGCTCATTAAACCCGCGTTCGCTTTTCCTGCGTCGCTGACCTCTGACTGCATGACTCCCGAATTTTCGCTTCCATTCTCGCGTTCCCACAGCCATGCAATCAGCGCCTCCGCGTCCTTTCGCTCCTTAAAACCATTTTCCTTATACAGACAAGGCGTTCCATAGTACCGGCTTCCTTCCACCGCCCGCCATTCGCCGTCAATCGAGATGCCTGCCGGTCCGAATGTACCAATCACGCGGTAAAATGGCGTTTTGACAAATTCCCGGATCTCCCTCTCCCGGCGGACTACCATACCGAGGACACAGGTCATGACGCGTCCGACTGAGATCACGGTCCGGTCAGAACTTCGCATATAGTTAGAAACAGATGGTCCATATTTCAACGTCAGTGCGCGGGAAAAGTTAATTCCCATCAGATAATCTTCTTTTGCCCGCAGATATGCCGAATCCGCCAGATGATCGTATTCGGACAGATCCTTCGCTTCGCGGATGCCGCGCAGAATCTCTTCCTCCGTCTGTGAATCGATCCAGACGCGCTTCTGTCTCTTGCCCTGCACGCCAGCCATCTGCGCGACGAGGCGGTAGATATATTCTCCCTCCCGTCCCGAGTCGGTACAGACGTAGATTGTATCTACATCCGCCCGGTTTAAGAGACCGCTCACGATTCCAAACTGTTTCTTCACGCTGTCGATAACCTGATATTTCCATTCTTTCGGGAGAAATGGAAGTGTCTCCAGACTCCAGCGCTTATATTTCATATCATATACTTCCGGATAGCTCATCGTGACCAGATGTCCAACACACCAGGTCACAACCGCATTTTCCGACTCAATATAGCCATCCACCGATCGTCCATTTACCTTGAGTGCATTTGCGAACTCACGCGCCACGCTCGGTTTCTCGGCTATAAATAACGATTTTGCCACGTTGTTCTGCTCCTATCTTACTAATTTCGTAACTGTTCAGTACCTAATTTCCTCTAATTCCTTTTCCGCTTCGGCGTCCACTCCGCCAGAATCGCCGCCGCAAACATCAGCGCACAGCCAATTAGCATCCGCACCGTCAGCTTCTCATGCAGCAGCCAGACAGAGAACAGGAGTCCAAACACCGATTCAAACGACAGTAGAATCGAGGATGTGCTGGCGCTCAGATATTTCTGCCCCACTGTCTGAAGCAGAAAACAGAGCATACTGGATGCGAGTCCCAGATACAGCATCGAAACTGCTACTCCCGGCAGTGTAAATACTTCCGGATGGAACGCGCCTTCCGCGAGAAGCCCCAGCACCCACGAACACGCCGCCGCTGTTCCCATCTGCATGACCGTCAGGCGGATCGGAGTGCAGTATGCCGTGAAGCGATCCAAAAAAATCATATGAACCGCAAAGCAGATGCCGCACACCAGCGTCAGGAAATCACCAAAATTGACCGACAGATCGCCTTTCAGCGATAAAAGAGCCAATCCCACAACAGCAAATCCCGCTGCGACCAGGTTATTTGCCTTCGGGCGCACATGATTAACCGCCCATGCCAGAAACGGCACGATCACCACATACAACGTCGTAATAAACGCATTTTTACTCGCGGTCGTGTATTTCAGCCCATACGTCTGAAAATAATAACTGATAAATAGAAACAATCCCGCCAGTGCGCCACATTTAAACTCCTGCATCGACATTCCCCGGATCTGTTTCCAGAAAAGAGCCGCCATCCCAAGCGCCGCGATCGTAAACCGGTACGCCAAAAGGTATGTAGGTGTGATCGCGTCCATCGAATTTTTCATCACAACGAACGCGCTGCCCCAGATAATTGTTACAAATAAAAGGCTGGCAGATGCCAGCACTTTTACTCCCTTGTTGTTTGTCTCACTCATGTCAATCTCTATCCTATGTCAAAATAATCACAAATCAAATACAAATTTAAACCGTCATAAATTTATAACTGGTCGTTGTATCGTATTTCTCGCCCTTTTTCACGATCGGGGATGCAAATCCCGGCATGTTGACTGCGTTCGGGTAATACTGCGTCTCAAAGCAGTATCCCTGGCGTCTCACATACTTCACGCCGCCCTTACCCGGAACCTGTCCGTCCAGGAAATTGCCCGTGTAGAACTGAACTCCCGGCAGATCGGTGTATACCTCCATCTTGCGCCCGCTCTCCTCGTCGATCGCAGCCGCCGCCAGACTGAATACGCCTGACTCATGGTTGAGAATCCAGTTATGATCGTAGCCGCCGCCCAGTTTTAACTGATCGTAATCCGCTTCAATATCACGTCCGATCGGCTTGAAATCTGAGAAATCCATCGGAGTCCCCATTACCTTGCGGATCTCACCGGTCGGGATCAGCACCTTGTCTACCGCCGTGATCGCATCACTGTCAATGTAAACCATCTGTGAAAGCGACGGACCACTCTCATGGCCTGCCAGATTGAAATACGCATGGTTTGTCATATTAAAAATGGTATCCTGATCGCAGGTCCCCTCGTAATGAATCTTTACTTCATTTTCATCTGTCAGCGTGTAGGTCACACGGATCGAGGCATTTCCCGGATATCCCTGATCGCCGTCCGGGCTTTCCAGTGTAAACGAAACCTGATTAACGCCCGTCTCATATTCTGCCGCCCAGATACGGTTCCGGTAAAAATCCATGCCGCTGTGCAGGTTGTTCGGACCATCATTCGCCGTCAATTCGTATTTTTTATCATTTAACGTAAACACCGCGCCGCCAATCCGGTTTGCATTTCGTCCAACAGCCTCGCCCAGATGCCCATCGCTTACCAGGCAGTCTGCTACTGTTTCATGTCCCAGCAGGACATCCGCCATCTCTCCGTTCCGATCCGGCACCAGCATCGTGGACCAGATTGCACCCAGATCTAAAAAGGATGCAGAAACTCCATTCTGATTCGTCAATGTATAACGGCTGACCTCTCTGCCATCTTCCATTGTTCCAAAGATTGTCTTCTCAACCATGCCAAATCCCCTTTCATTTTTAGAATCCGAAAAATATTTTTCGCATTTTTTATGCTTACCTATGTCAGAATAAATCTATTTAACTTTTCAAGTCGAACGTCCGTGAGACTTGGCGCGTGATTCTGGTCAGCGAAGCTGACATATTCCTATCAGAATCACTGTGCATCCTCGCGGAGCGTTTATCTCAGTCGGAGACAAGGCTTCCACTGAGACAAATTTGCTATTACTCACCACCTGAAGAGGTGGGCGTCTTCTCGACTGAGATAAATAGCTGATTTATTAAGTATACAATACTTTTCCCCTCATGCACACCCATTTTTTCCAAATCCCATTATAAAAATTTAAAGATTCGTTACTGTTCACACATGTGTGCCCAGTAACAGGCTTTTGCCGATGCTTCACATTCCAAATCGGCAAAAGCTGCAGCCAGAACTGTATCTTACGGAATTTTCAGTTCAGAAAATTCCCACCTGTGAACAATTACCAAGATTCCATTTCAGATAAAAAAGAATGTTCCTTGACGCATCACGCGGAGCATTTTTGTGTCTTAGGACGAAGTTTCCTATGACACAAACAAAAACTGCCGTTCCGGACAGAGTCAGCCATCGTTTTTTAAACAGCCTCTCCGCCACTGGGCGGCAGTTCTTACTTTTATCAGTTTTAATTTTCTATTTCACGGATTCTCTGAACAGATTTCTTTATTTCGCCTGGATATATCCCTGTGCGGTCAGAAGCTCTGCACACAGTACCGCACCGCCGGCTGCGCCGCGCAGTGTGTTGTGGGAGAGACCTACAAACTTCCAATCGTAAACTTTGTCTTCTCTCAGACGGCCAACAGATACGCCCATACCCTTCTCATAGTTGACATCCAGCTGTACCTGCGGACGATTATCCTCTTCCAGATACTGAATGAACTGCTTCGGTGCGCTCGGAAGCTCCAGTTCCTGCGGAAGTCCTTTGAAATTAACCAGCTTCTCGATCAGCTGCTCTTTGGTTGGTTTCTTTCTGAACTTTACAAATACGGCTGCTGTATGTCCGTCCAGAACCGATACACGGATGCACTGGCAGGTAATCACCGGCTCGGATGCCTTCACGATCTCGCCGTCCTTGATCTCTCCCCAGAGACGAAGCGGCTCCTGCTCGCTCTTCTCCTCCTCACCACCGATGTACGGGATGATGTTGCCTTCCATCTCCGGCCAGTCTTTGAACGTCTTGCCAGCTCCGGAGATTGCCTGATACGTCGTAGCTACTACCTCATATGGCTCAAATTCCTTCCATGCAGTCAGAACCGGTGCATAGCTCTGGATGGAGCAGTTCGGTTTTACCGCTACGAAGCCTCTCTTGGTTCCCAGACGTTTTTTCTGGAACTCAATCACCTTAAAGTGCTCCGGATTGATCTCCGGCACTACCATCGGAACATCCGGTGTCCAGCGGTGTGCGCTGTTGTTGGAAACAACCGGTGTTTCTGTCTTTGCATACGCATCTTCAATCGCACGGATCTCTTCTTTTGTCATATCTACGGCGCTGAACACGAAATCAACTTCGGATGCTACCTTCTCGATCTCGTTTACGTTCATAACGGCCATCTTCTTCACACACTCCGGCATCGGGGTCTGCATTTTCCAGCGTCCGCCGACTGCCTCCTCATATGTTTTTCCTGCAGAACGCGGGCTTGCTGCCAGCGCAGTAATCTCATACCACGGATGATTTGCCAGAAGCGTGATGAAACGCTGACCTACCATACCAGTTGCTCCCAGAATGCCTACACGTAATTTCTTTTCCATGTTCATCGTTTTTCTCCTCTTCTGACAGCGGCTTTTTCAGCTTCTCATGGCAGGATGGAGTTTGGATAGGAAGCTCCTGCTCTGCAACACGTTTTCACTCTGCCGCTGTAATTCTTGTCTATCCTATAACAAAACAAACAAAAAATCAACATTTTTCCGCAAGAAAAATACATTTGTACGTCACTCGCGGACATTTGATAAATTTATAACGTCTGTCACGGATTTAACGATGTTTTAACTCAAAATAGGTTCTTCTAAGCTAAGTATTCCGCTGCAGCCTTCTCAATCCCATCCGGGTACTGCGTCCGGTAGCTCTCAAAATCAAGCCCCCTTGCCGCAATCTCTTTTCCAAGTTTGACTAAGAACGACGGAATCTCGCTCTCAAACATCGTGCCAAGCTCACGTCCCATCGTCTCTTTTCCCTGTACCTCATTTCCGCCCAGATAAAATACAAATGCCGGCTGTGCCTTGCCATCTGCCATCCGCACGCCTCCGCGGAATCCCATCGGTCCAGTCTGGTGGGTACCGCAGGAAGACGGACATCCGGAAATATGAATCTGCGGAAGTGCGCCGTCCGGGATCTGTGCCTCCCCGACCGCCTTTACACACGCCTGTAACAGAGCCTGCGAATCGCGTGCACCAACCTGACAGATCGACGCACCGATACAGCTTACCGATGTCTCAAACTTTGTCTGAGCCGTCTCCTTCGTCGCCTCCAGGATCTTCTCTGCTTCTGCTCCGGTCAAATTGATGATATAAGCAGTTTCATCCGGTGCCAAGCGAAGCTCTGTGCCGTCAATCGACTGCATCAGTTCTCCCAGGGATGCCAGCGTCTCCGGGCGCGGCTGTCCGCCAATCGGATGCCAGATAACCGTATAAAGTCCCGGCTGTTTCTGCTCCAGCACACGTTCTCCCGACGCGCTGCTTCCATCGCCTGTTTTGCCCTGCTTTTCTTTCATTCCTGCCGCTGCCATCACTTCCTCACGTGAAAGATCCAGCTGTTCCCCGGATGCCAGTACCTCCTGAAGCTTTTCCTGATACGCCTTCCGGTAATTTTCCGCTCCGCCGAGTGCTTCCTGCATATACCGGGTACGCGCTTTTCCGCGGTTTTCGTAATTGCCATATGCCCGGAATGTCAGCCACATCGCCTTAATGTAATAAAGAATCTTCTCCGGCGCAACGCCCTCGGCAACTTTAACGCCAAACTGCGGATTGTTTCCCAGACCGCCTGCACTGTATACCTCAAACGTTCCGTCCGGGCAAGCCGCAAATCCCAGATCTCGGTAGGTCGCGTGCGTCACATTCGCCGGTGAATTAGAGAAACAAACCTTGAGCTTGCGCGGCATCTTTTCCGCATTGATGAAGGTCATCAGGTATTCGCCCGCCGCCTTCGCCCACGGCATAACGTCGAAATATTCGCCCTCTTCCACACCGGAAAGCGGAGAACACATCACATTTCGCGGGAAATCTCCGCCGCCGCCCATCGTCACTATCCCGGCATCGAGTGCCTGCTCCATCAATTCACAGACTGATTTCTCATCCAGATTGTGAAACTGCACGCTCTCACAAGTCGTAAAATGTACCATATTTACCTGATATGCGCGGATTGCCTTTGCGATAAATGCAAGCTTCTCCTTCGACACACATCCTGCCGTCATACGCAGACGCAGCATGCTCGCCACGCCGCCTTTCTGTGCATAACTGCCGTAACGTCCTGAAAAGCCCTTATATGAGCCCTTATCCATCTTTCCTGCATAAAAATCCCTCGTTTTTTCACAAAACTCCGGAAGATCTGTTTTCCACTCCTTTGGAGCAATTCCTATCATTTTTCTCTCCTGTTTTCTCTTCAAATTCTACTTTTACCAGCTTATCTTACACCAGATCCAGCGCCACTTCCATCATATTGGTAAACGTCTTCTCGCGTTCTTCTGCCGTCGTCGCCTCTCCGGTCACTGCCGAATCCGATACGGTCAGGATACAGATCGCATTTGCGCCCGCATAGGCAGCGTTGCTGTAAAGTGCCGCCGACTCCATCTCCACTGCCAGAACGCCCATCTGCGCCCAGGTAGTCCCGGCCGGCTCAAGCGGCGGGTTGTAGAACATATCGGAACACAAAATATTACCGACATGATACTTTAAATTTCTCTTTTTCGCGGACTCAACTGCCTTTTCCAGCAGCTCATAGCTGCACACGCAGGAATAATCCCCCGGCAGGCGGAACTGTTTTACATAGTTGGATGTCGTACAGGAGCCCATCGCAAAAATAAGCTCGCGCACCTTTACCTCCGGACGCAGCGCACCGGCAGTTCCGATCCGGATCAGATTCCTGCATCCATAAAAATGAATCAGCTCATACGAATAAATTCCCATCGACGGACAGCCCATGCCGGTTCCCATGACAGACACGCGTTTGCCCTGATAATAGCCGGTATAACCGTACATATTTCTCGTTGTATTGAACTGTTTTGCATCCGTCAGAAAATGTTCTGCGATATACTTTGCCCGCAGCGGATCGCCCGGAAGCAGAATCGTCTCCGCAATCTCGCCCTGCTTTGCCCCGATATGAGGGGTCGGTGTGTTCTGAAGTTCAGCCATATGAAATACCTCCTTTTTTCGTAAATGTACTCTCGGAATCTTTCTGTTTGATTCTAGCTTCTCGCCCGGTTTCCCTTGCCATCGCGGTGCCCTATTTTCAAACGGCTCAAATGAACCGGTTTTTCTTTATACATAACGATCGGATCGTCCTCAGTGCCGTCCAGCAGATGGATTGCCTCCAGCGACTCGGTACGTCCCAGCTTGATGCCGCGCACACCTTTCGCATTCTTCTTCATCTCCGATATCTCCTCGATCGGGAATCGCAGGAAGATACCGCTGGTTGTCTGGATAACCGCCTCTCTCATGCCGTCCGACGGCTGTACCGAGAGAAGCATATCATTCTCCTGCAGCTTGGTCGCCGCCACTGTCCGGTTATTTGTCTCAAATTCCCCGCCCGGCACGATCTTGATCATCGCATCCTTCGTTGCAAATAATAGCTTCTGTCCCTTTAACTGCGCCACATTCACCACACAGACCGGACGTTCTTTGGTGCCATCAAATTTACTCAGGTTATCAATCGGCACGCCCTTATCGCGCAGCTTTCCAAACGGAATCTCCGTCACCTTCACCTGATGGAATGCACCCAGATCCGTAAACAATCCGATCTTATCCGTCGTATGGCACGGCAGTACATACACATTCTCCGTGTCCACTGTCTCCCGGTTCCGCTCGTAGATCGACGGTTCCAGAATCTTGCAGTAACCAAACTTGTCCAGCACGAACACGCCCGGTCTGGCGCTCTCCGCCGCCTCGTCATACACCGCCTCGCGTCCATCCTCGATCTTCGTCCGGCGTTCCACTGCAAACTCTTCCTTGATTGACTGCAGATCTTCTTTAATCACCTCATCCATCGCCTCACGGCTGCCGAGAATCTTCTGGTATTCTTTGATCTTGCGAAGTGTCTCTTTGTACTCCTTCTGCAATGCCAAGATCTCCAGGCCAATCAGTTTATAGAGACGCATTTCCAGAATCGCAGATGCCTGTTTCTCCGTAAAATGAAGCTTCTTGGCGTCTTCCTCAAATCCCGGTGTGCGGAACTGGATTTTGGAAATATCGCCCTCCATCAGGCAGGCTTTCGCATCTTTCAGATTCTTCGAACCGCGCAGGATCGCGATAATCAGATCGATGCAGTCGCAGGCTGTGATCAGACCTTCCTTGATCTCCTTCTTCTCCTGTTCCTTTTCCAGAAGTACCTGATACTTGCGGGTATTATTTTCATACTGGAAATCCAGGTAATTCTTTAAGATTCCCTTTAAATTCAGCGTCTCCGGGCGTCCATTCGTGATCGCCAGCATATTGACGCCGAATGTATCCTCCAGTTTTGTCTTTTTATACAAAATATTCTGGATTTTCTCAATATCCGCATCTTTCTTGAGTTCCAGAACAATCCGGATTCCTTCTTTATTCGATTGGTTGGAAATATCCACCACATCGGCAAGTTTCTTGGACTCAACCAGATCTGCGATATCCGACAGACATTTATTGATGCCCGCGCCGATCATCGTGTACGGAATCTCCGTGATTATCAGCTTGTCCCGGTCAGAACGGCGTTTTCCAAGCTCCACCTCCATCCGGGCACGCAGCTTGATGCGCCCCATTCCCGTCTCATAGATCGCCGGAAGCTCACTCTTATTCGCAATGATGCCGCCTGTCGGGAAATCCGGTCCCTTTAAGACGCTCAGAAGCGCTTCCGTCTCCATCTCCGGCTGATCGATATACGCCATCACCGTATCGATGACCTCGCCCAGATTGTGTGGCGGAATGCTGGTACTCATGCCGACCGCAATTCCCTCGGCACCGTTAATCAGAAGATTCGGCACACGGACCGGCAGAACCTCCGGCTCTTTCTCCGTCTCATCGTAGTTCGGCACAAAGCGGACGGTCTTATCCAAATCCTTTAAATATACTTCCTCCGCAAACTTCTGGAGACGCGCCTCCGTGTAACGCATCGCCGCCGCCCCGTCGCCCTCGATGGAACCAAAGTTTCCATGTCCGTCTACCAGCGGCATTCCTTTCTTAAAATTCTGGGAAAGCACGACCAGCGTCTCATAGATCGAACTGTCGCCGTGCGGGTGGTATTTACCCATCGTATCACCGACGATACGCGCCGATTTCCGGTGCGGCTTGTCATGCCCCAGATGCAGCTCCCCCATATCGTAAAGGACGCGGCGCTGTACCGGTTTCAAACCATCCCTCGCATCCGGGATGGCGCGGGCCGTGATGACACTCATCGAGTAGTTCATATAGCTGCGCTGCATTTCCTCTGAATATTCTGTCGTAATGATCGTTTCAGCCATTCTATTTTCTATCTCCTAAATTCCTGTCATATACTTTCATAATCGTAACTGTTCAGTGCCTTCACAGTCACTCATAATCTTTCTATTAAGCATCTATCTCCGCCTCATCCGCGTGATCGTAGATAAACTGCCGTCTCGGCGGCACGTCGCTTCCCATCAGCATCTCCGTGATCTCCGACGCCATTCGGGCATCCTCGATCTCCACACGCTTTAGCACACGGTTCTCCGGGTTTAACGTCGTCTCCCAGAGCTGTTCCGCATCCATCTCGCCCAGACCTTTGTAGCGCTGCAGGGTAAATTCCCCTGTGTGGGTTCTGCGGTAGCGCTCCAACGCTTTCTCATCGTATAGATACTCTTCTTTTCCCTTTTTCGGAATCACCTTAAATAACGGCGGCATCGCAATATATACGTGCCCGTTCTGAATCAATTCCGGCATAAAACGGTATAAGAAAGTCAGAAGCAGCGTATCAATATGGCTTCCGTCCACATCGGCATCCGTCATCAGGACGATCTTGTGGTAACGCAGCTTCGCAATATCGAAATCATTGCCATATCCTTCCGAAAAGCCGCAGCCGAACGCATTGATCATCGTCTTGATCTCGGCATTCGCCAACACCTTGTCCATCGAAGCTTTCTCCACATTTAAAATCTTGCCCCGGATCGGCAGGATCGCCTGATAGCGGCGGTTTCGTCCCATCTTAGCTGAACCGCCCGCGGAATCTCCCTCGACAATGAAAATCTCACATTTCTCTGCCTCGCGGCTCTCACAGTTTGCCAGCTTTCCGTTGCTGTCAAAGGAAAAACGGGATTTCGTCAGCATATTGGTCTTGGCGCGTTCCTCTGCCTTCCGGATCTTTGCAGATTTCTCCGCACAGGCGATGATCGCCTTCAATACCTCTAAATTCCGGTCAAAATAAAGCTGCAGCTCGTCCCCTGTCACGCTGAACACCGCTTTTGTCGCATCGGCACTCGCCAGCTTTGTCTTCGTCTGCCCCTCAAAGATCGGATCCGGATGCTTGACCGCCACAACCGCCGTCATGCCGTTTCTCGTATCCGGTCCTGTAAATTTTGTATCTTTTTCCTTCAGGATTCCCAGCTCTTTCGCATAGTTGTTGATCATCTGGGTAAAACGCGTCTTAAAGCCCGCCAGATGCGTGCCGCCCTCCTGTGTGAAAATATTGTTGCAGAAGCCGAGTACATTTTCCTCAAATGCATCGACAAACTGGAATGCCACTTCAACCTCGATCTGGTCGCTGACGCCCTTGAAATAAATCGGATCATGAATCGGCGTCTTCGTGCTGTTCAGCTCACGCACATACGCCACGATGCCGTCCGGCTCCGAATAAGTCACCTTTTCAGCCTCGCCCGCCCGCTTATTCTCATAAAGAATCGTCAGCTTTGGGTTCAGATATGCCGTCTCATGCAGGCGGCTCTTGAGCCAGTCCGCCTTGAACCGCGTTTTTTCAAAAATCTCCGGATCCGGCAGGAAATTGATCTCCGTTCCGGTCTCTCTTGTCTTTCCGACCACCGGCAGAAGACCATCGATCAGCTCAACCGTCGGGATGCCGCGCTCATACGCATCGTGATGAATCTGTCCATTCTTATATACATTGACCTCCAGATGCGCTGAGAGGGCGTTGACAACCGACGAACCGACGCCGTGCAGACCACCGCTCGTCTTGTACGCATTGTTGTCAAACTTGCCGCCCGCGTGCAAGGTCGAGAGTACGATTCGCTCCGCCGCCACACCCTTTTTATGCATCTCCACCGGAATACCGCGTCCATTGTCCCGGACGGTGCAGGAGCCGTCCGCCTCCAGCGTCACGCGGATCTGGGAACAGGCGCCCGCCAGGTGCTCATCGACCGAGTTGTCCACGATCTCATAGATCAGGTGATTCAGTCCCTTCGTTCCCACACTTCCTATATACATACCAGGACGCTTACGGACAGCCTCCAGCCCCTCCAGGACCGTTATGCTGTCCGCATCATACTGTGTTTTACCCATAGATTCATTCCTCCTGTGCCCGACCTGGGAATAATATTGGCTGCCATTTACACGTGTGATGCAAACGGCAGCTTTTATTTCACAGGTCAAGCTGATTTCTTCTACTTATAAAAATAATAATACATATCTATTTTATGACTTTGAAAAAAGTAGTAAACCGTTCTCATTCACTATAAAATATTAGTAACTGTTCAGTACCTTCACAGTCACGCGCAAAAAACCATTAAAAATTGCCTGCGGCAATGGGATTTTTGCATGCTGGTCCATGTTTTCGTACGGTCAGCGCAGTAAATGCGCGGACCTACTGAACAGCTACAAATATTATTACATAAATTCAAAAATTTTGCAATGCATTTTTTAGAACAAATGTTCGTCTCTTCTCTAGGCAACCAGATTCCATGCCAGCACTGGCAGCTTTCTTTTATCCCAGCGCCACATCCAGAATCATCATCAGCACAAATCCAACCGCAAATCCGATCGTTCCCATATCGGAATGACTGCCCTGCGCCGACTCTGGAATCAGTTCCTCCACAACCACGTAAATCATCGCCCCTGCTGCAAGCGCCAGGAGAACCGGCAGAACCGGTTCCAGATAGCGGTACGCGGCGATCGTCGCAAGCGCCCCGATCGGCTCGACGATACCGGAGAGTGTTCCCATCGCAAATGCCTTTTTCCGGCTCATCCCTGACTCACTCCGAAGTGGCAGGGAAATGATCGCTCCCTCCGGGAAGTTCTGAATCGCGATTCCAAGCGAAAGCGCCAGCGCCGCTGCAAGCGTGATACCGCTCTTTTCTGCTAAGAATCCGGCAAACACCACTCCGACTGCCATGCCCTCCGGGATATTGTGAAGTGTGACCGCCAGAACCAGCATCGTCGTCTTCTTGAGCCCGCACACATGCCCCTCCGGCTCATCACTTCCCAGATGCAGATGCGGGATCACACGATCCAGCAAAAGCAGCATCAGAATACCCACCATAAAACCAATGGATGCCGGCAGAAATGCCAGATGCCCCATCGCTTCGCACATATTCATCGACGGAATTAAAAGTGACCAGACCGACGCCGCCACCATCACCCCCGATGCGAATCCCAGAAGCGTTTTCTGGATGATCGGCTTTAACTCATTTTTCAAAAAAAAGACGCAGGCTGCTCCCGCCGTCGTACCGACAAACGGAATCAAAACCCCAAGAAGCGTATTTTGATCCATATTCATTCCTTTCTTTTTCTTTTTAAATATCTGAACGGTTCTTTTCCCGGAACCTCGTTTTTTTTCTTCTATTTCTCTTTGATGTACCGGGTCGTTCAAAGAAGTCATCTCAAGTTCCTCTGATTGAATATTCCTATTGTAGCATATGCGCCTTTCTTTTGCACGGTTCCTTTTTATCATTAAGCCAGTTTCATCCACCAATCCCGGCTCAAATCCGATTCAAACAACCCTCTGTTTATACATCGGCATTCTTTCATATGTTTCTCGTTTGCAAACGTCTTTCCGCAAACAAAAAAAGAGAACCAAAAATCAGGATGTCCCTAATTTCCAGTTCTCTTTTCATTCTTTGAATACAATAATTTATCACTCTTTAATTTATTTCTGCTCAGAATTCTGTTTAATAAACTCATGAACATCGTTTACGCTTAAATTGCTCTCTTCGATCGCATCCAGTAATTCGCTTAATTCAGCTTTACGAATCTCAGCCGCTAATTCCTTTTTCTCTGCTTTCAGAGCTTTAACGGTTTCTTCTAATTTAGCCAGCTTCTCTTCTACCGCTGCCAGCTTCTCTTTGTTTACTTCTAATGCAGAACGTTTCGGTCCTCTCGGCATAATACATACCCCTTTCGTTTTCTTTGAGAATAGCACAAATCTCTTATTTGTGCAATATCGATTCGTTTAAAAACCAAGTTTTTCATCAATCAGAGTAATCTCCATTTCAATAAAACGCATTTTTTGATAATATACTTCCTTTTTGAATCTCTTTTGAATGACTTTCTCTCTGGACAAATTTCTTTTTTCTTATTATAATATCAGATTGTATCCAAACGCAAGAAAAAAGGAGTTTGTATGAGTGCTTCCAATACACAGAACGATTTTTCCAAAGGAAGTATCGTTAAAAATATCATGAATCTCGCGATCCCGATGACGTTGGCGCAGCTTATCAATGTCCTGTACAACATCGTTGACCGCATCTACATCGGACGCATACCCGATCATGCCACCCTATCTTTGACCGGCATCGGGCTTTCGCTGCCGATCATCACGCTCGTCATCGCATTTGCCAACCTGTTTGGCATGGGCGGCGCGCCGCTCTGCTCAATTGAGCGCGGACGCGGGGATATCAAAGAAGCCGAGGCGATCATGGGAAATTCCTTCTCCATGATGGTTATTTCCGGTATGCTTCTGACCGTACTCTGCCTGATATTCCGCAAACCAATGCTGTATCTGTTCGGAGCCAGCGACGCTACTTATCCATATGCGGACGCCTACATTACAATCTATCTGCTCGGCAGCCTGTTCGTGATGGTCGGACTCGGCATGAACTCGTTCATCAATTCACAGGGATTCGGGCGCATCGGCATGATGACCGTCCTTTTGGGCGCTGCCGCCAATATCCTGCTCGACCCGATTTTTATCTTTATGCTTCACATGGGAATCCGCGGCGCGGCGCTCGCCACCATCCTGTCGCAGCTTCTCTCTGCCATCTGGATTCTGCGGTTTTTAACCAGTGACAAAACAATTCTGAAACTGAGACGTTCTTCGATGCGCCTTTCCGCACGGAGGGTCCGGAAAATCGTCGGACTCGGTCTGTCCGGTTTCACGATGGCGATCACCAACTGCACCGTCCAGATCATGTGCAACGCAACCTTACAGGTATACGGCGGCGATCTCTACGTCGGTGTTATGACCGTTATCAACTCCATCCGTGAAATTGCAACTCTTCCGGTAACCGGCGTTACCCACAGCGCTCAGCCGGTGCTCGGTTTCAATTATGGGGCAAAAGAATACGGCCGCGTTAAAAAGGCAATCGTCTTTACCTCTTTTATTGCAATTTTATATACGACCGGTATCTGGCTGATCGTCGATGGTTTCCCAGCATTCTTTATCCGCATTTTTAATCAGGATGCAGAACTCATTGCGGCAGGTATTCCGGCGATCCGCTTATACTTTTTCGGATTCTTTATGATGTCGCTCCAATTCTCCGGACAGTCGATTTTCGTCGGTCTGGGCGAATCCAAAAAAGCGATCTTTTTCTCTATTTTCCGAAAAGTAATTATCGTTGTTCCGCTGACTCTCCTGCTGCCAGGTATGTTCGGAATGGGAACCAACGGCGTATTCGCCGCCGAACCAATTTCCAACTTTATCGGCGGAATTGCCTGCTTTGGAACGATGCTCTTTACCATCTGGCGGAAATTGACGAAACTGCAAAAACAGGAGGCAGTTTAAAATATATCGCACAAGCCTGTAAATAAAAAGCAGCTGTAAAACAGATATTTCTTTGAATTTCTTTATCTGTTTTATAGCTGCCTTTTTATTTATACTTTTTTGCGGCGGTTCTGCGTCCTTATTATATTATCACGACTTCTTTTTATCTATTTCCTTTTTCATCGAATATCCGCTTAATTATTCCGTTGTCTCATACGCATACAGAATCGTCCGAGCATTGTCAAATTCATAGCTGCACGTTACAAAAGAATAGAGACGTACAATTATCCCCTCGATCGGGGCTTTTGCACTCGCGCCCAATATCATCTGTGCAGATCCTCCTCCGGTGTGCTGATCGGTGCAATGTTATAATTTTCCACCAGATACTGCAGCACATTCGGAGAGATAAATGCCGGAAGGGACGGTCCGAGGAGAATATTTTTGATCCCCAGATGAAGCAGTGTCAGCAGGATACACACTGCTTTCTGCTCATACCAGGAGAGCACCATGGAAAGCGGCAGATCGTTGACACCGCAGTCAAATGCTTCTGCCAGTGCCACCGCAACCTTGATGGCGCTGTAAGCGTCGTTGCACTGTCCCATATCCATTATTCTCGGAAGACCGCCAATCGTACCCAGATCCAGATCATTGAACCGGTATTTGCCGCAGGCAAGGGTCAGAACAATGCTGTCTGCCGGTGTCTGCTTTACAAATTCGGTATAATAATTGCGTCCCGGCTTGGCACCGTCACATCCGCCGACCAGGAAGAAATGTTTGATGGCTCCCGATTTAACGGCATCGATGACCGTATCCGCCACTGAAAGAACCGCATGGTGGGAAAATCCAGTCATGACTGTTTTGCCGCCGTTTATGCCTGTAAAATGCATATCCTCAGGATAACCGCCCAGTGAAAGTGCCTTTTCAATAACCGGCGTAAAATCTCTCTCTTTGCCGATGTGTACCATTTCCGGATAGGACACGACTTCCGTCGTAAACACCCGGTCGGCATAGCTCTTTTTCGGAGGCATCAGGCAGTTCGTCGTAAAGAGAACCGGAGCCGGAATATCTGCAAATTCCTTCTGCTGGTTCTGCCATGCCGTGCCGAAATTGCCCTTCAGGTGAAGATACTTTTTCAGTTCCGGATAAGCGTGCGCCGGAAGCATTTCACCGTGAGTGTAGATGTTGATGCCCTTATCTTTCGTCTGCTCAAGGAGCTGTTTTAAATCGTATAAATCATGGCCGCTGATAACGATAAACGGGCCTTTCTCCACGGTCAGAGACACCTGCGTCGGAACAGGATTTCCATAAGTCTCGGTGTTGGCTCGATCCAGAAGCGCCATGCACTTGAGGTTGATTTCACCCACTTCCAGGACAATCGGAAGCAGCTCGTCCATGCCCCAGTCATCCATGCCGATCGCAAAGAGCGCCTTAAAAAAGAAGCGATTGATCGTGTCATCGGTATATCCCAGAACGGCCGCGTGGTAAGCATACGCCGCAACGCCGCGGATTCCGAACAAAATCAGCGATTTCAGAGAACGGACATCCTCGTCTGCCTCCCAGAGATTATTCATATCATAATTGTTATTTTTGCCGCAGGAGACCGTGCACACGAAACAATCAGGCACCAGGCGTTCTCTCTCTTTTTCAACCCGACGGATCAATTCAGTGATGGTGTCATTGTTAAAATTCACATTTGTTACCGTGGTAAACAATCCTTCCAATACAAGTCTGCTGGTATCCCCGGTAATCAGGTATTCATTGCCTTCCGTCGCTCTTGCAAGACCAATCAGCGCACCCGTCAGCTTATCCTGCAGCCTGGCGGTGTCCGCTCTCTTGCCGCACACACCGGCATTGCCGGTACAGGCCGTACAGCCTGCCGTCTGCTCACACTGGTAACAAAACATTTTCCGCTCCATACTTTATAACTCCTTTTCGTTGTTCTGCAATCAACTGCCATTATTTCTAACCTGCGGCACCCTCACGTTCAAGAACACATTCGCGCACTTCCAGGCTTCCGGCTTTTTGTCTTTCTTAGCTTTACAAGCGTATTATAAAAAAATACCGGCAGAAATTCAGTTGTTTTTACAACGAAACAGAAATTTAAGTTCAAAAGAATATTTAGCCGCAAAAATACCGACCTCCAATCGTTAGATTTTTAGGTCTAACATTTGGAAGTCGGTACATAGATGGAATCTTTTCTTTTATTTCTGTCTCGCCTTAAACGCCCGGTCAATCTCCCGCTTCGCGTCCTTTTTCGCCAGATCGTCTCTCTTATCATACAGCTTCTTACCACGTGCCAGACCAATCTCCACTTTTACGAGACTTCCTTTAAAATACACCTGCAGCGGTACCAGCGTGTATCCTTTTTCTTTGATCATCGACATCAGGCGGCGGATCTCCAGTTTGTGAAGAAGGAGTTTCCGCACACGCAGCGGATCTTTATTAAAGATATTTCCCTTCTCATATGGACTGATATGCATGCCGAATACATACACCTGACCGTCGCTCTCGATCTTGATAAATGCTTCCTTGATGCTGCATTTACCCATGCGGATCGATTTAACCTCGGTACCGAACAACTCAATCCCGGCTTCGAATTTATCATCAATAAAATAATCATGGTAGGCTTTCTTATTGTTCGCCACCATCTTGATTCCTGCTCCCATTTTAATCCCTCTTTTCCTCTCTACTTTTTACATCTTATTTTACAATCTCCTACTTCCAGTACACTGCCGGCATAAAATCAATCGTCCTCGCATACCGGTCGCACGCAGTCACGCGGACGCGGATGGTCTGACCGAGTTTGTACGTCTTTCTCGTCATCTCTCCGACCAGCTCATAGTGTGCTTCGTCAAATACGAAATAGTCGCCGCGCAGTTCATTGACATGAACTAATCCTTCAACCGTGTTCGGCAGCTCGACATAGAAGCCCCAGTTGGTGACACCGGAAATGACTCCCTCGAATTCTTCTCCGATGTAATGTTCCATGTACTGGACTTTCTTCATCTTATCGGTTTCGCGCTCGGCTTCGTCAGCGCGGCGCTCCAGGGCCGAGGTCTGGACTGCCACTTCCGGCAGGATTTTCTCAAAATGGGCGGTTTTTCGCGCATCCATATTGCCGTGGAGGCATTCTTTGATGATCCGGTGGATCTGCAGATCCGGATAACGGCGGATCGGGGAGGTGAAATGGGTATAGTATTTCGCCGCCAATCCAAAATGACCGGAGTTCAAGGTCGAATATTTCGCCTGTTTCATGGAGCGCAGCGTCAGACGGCTGAGCAATGCCTCCTCCGGCGTGCCCTCTATCTTTTCAAGCAGCTTTTGCAGCTCTTTCGGATGGACTTCGCCGCCCGGCATCCGCAATGTATATCCGAAGTTGTTGATGAACGTGCCTAGTTTCGCCATCTTCTCCTCATCCGGTTTCTCATGGATTCGGTAGAGGAACGGAATTTCCTGCCAATAATAGTCCTCGGCTACCGTATCATTTGCCATCAGCATGAAATCCTCGATAAGCTTCGTCGCCGCGTTGCGCTCATACGGCTTGATCTCGATCGGGCGTCCTTTGGCGTCGAGTAAAATCTTGCTCTCTGGAAAGTCGAAGTCGATCGCACCGCGCTCCTGGCGTCTCTTGCAAAGAAGCTGCGAAAGTTCTTTCATTTGCAGGAATAAATCCACAAATTCCTTATATTTCTCCTTTGTCTCTGCATCATCATCCGTGATGATCGCATTGACCGCCGTATACGTCATCCGGCGATCGACGCGGATCAATGTCTCTGCAATCTCATGTCCGAGCACGACGCCTTTGTCATTGATCTCCATGATACAGCTCAGCGCCAGGCGATCCTCGCCCTGATTCAGGGAACAGATACCGTTTGAGAGTTTATGCGGCAGCATCGGAATGACGCGGTCGGTCAGATACACGCTCGTTCCGCGCTTTAATGCCTCGCGATCAAGCGGGCTGCCCTCGCGGACATAATGGGTCACATCCGCGATGTGTACACCGAGCCGGTAACCCTGCTCCGTCTTCTCCAGCGTGATCGCATCGTCGAGATCTTTCGCTTCCTCACCATCAATCGTGACTGTCGGCAGATCGCGCAGATCCTTGCGTCCCGCCTTGTCCTCCTCGCGGACGGCATCCGGGATCTCTTCAAGCTGCGCCATGACCTCCGGCGGAAATTCTTCCGGCAGACCGTATGCTTTCACGATCGATAAAATATCGACTCCCGGATCGTTCATATGTCCGAGAATGCTGGTGATCACGCCCTCCGGCTTCTTATCCGGGCTGTTTCCGTAATCCTTGATCTTCACGATAACCTTATGACCGGTCACCGCACCCGCGTCACACCCCTGGGGGATGAAAATGTCGCGTGAAATCCGTGGATTGTCCGGGATCACAAAGCCGAAACCGCCGTTTTTCTCATACAGACCGACCAGCTCCTGATTGGCGTGCTCCAGGATCCGCACGATACTTCCCTCAGCCCTGTGTCCGCCGTTGCTCTCCTGCTCAATCACAACCAGCACCTTATCGCCGTGCATCGCGCCCTTTGTTTTTTCACGCGGAACGAACACATCCTGCTCACGTCCCTCGATTGTCACGAAACCGAAGCCCTTCGGGTGTCCCGAATAAATACCTGCCTCTGAAAACGTCTCCGGGCGACCCAGCTTGCCCTTGCGGGACATGCTGATTTTTCCCTCTTCCAGCAGATGATCGATAACCCGCTGCAGCTCCCGGCGCTGTTCCTTCGGAATATTTAAAAGAAGTGCCAGCTCCTTCAGCTTCATCGGCACGTATGCCGGTTCATTCATGACATCCTGAATCATCTTGCAGCGGCGGGTAAACTCCTCCTCGGAAGCGCCAGCATCCTCACACTTCTTCTCACCGCGCTTTTCGCGCTTCTTATCCATCTCACGTTCAAGCTTCCGATCACGGTCTTTCTTTCCCGCTTTATCCTTTTTCCGGCGCACCGATTCCTCTTTCGGACCTTTCGCACGCTCCGACTTTTTCTTCTTTTTTCCGTACCTCTCTTCCCACTCTCCGATCAGCCCATCCCCGTCAATCTGGCGCTGTACGCTGCTCTCCCGGCTTTCTCCGGACATTTTCTCTTCCCGCGCTTCTTCTTTCCGCATCGCAAACCGCTGTTCTGCATTTTTCCGGATCGTCTCCAGCATCTCATCCGAGAGCTTCATCTCCGTCTGCTGACGTTTTTCAAACGCCTCTCTTTCTCTCCTGCGATTTTCCGGCATTTTCTGTCCTTCCTCTTTCTGTGAAGCTGCCGCACTCTGCATCTGCGCCTGGCGCTTCTTCTGTTTTGCGTATTTCTGAGCCTCGCTTCTCTTTATTTTTCCCATGATTTTATCAAATATGTTCAAATCTATCTCACTTCTCTTTCTTAATTCACATTCTCGCACCATTTCCTATGAAAAAAAGCTGCCACGTCCAGCGCTCTCTGCCTCTCACCCCTGCATCTGCTCGGAAACCACCGGCAAATATCAGATTCAGGAAACAGATCCCGCTGCCACGCGACAGCCTCTTAAAGGTTCCTTACAGGAATTTCAAATTCAAAACTAATGCAAGGATCAGCCACAGAATTGCAGCATATTTGGTCAGCTTCTCCAGCTTTCCTTCCATAGAACGGCTTTTATTTCTGCCCCAGTAGCTGTCAGCCATACCGCCGATGGAACCGGACAGACCTGCCGATTTGCCCTCCTGCAGTAGGATTACCGCCGACAGGAATACACAGATAATAATAAATATGATCGTAAGGATCGTCTTGATCATCTTCGCACCTCCTGAATAAACATAGTAATCATAGCATATTTTCGGCGGAAGGACAACTGTTTTTTTCCCGACTTCAACCTGGGAATTTGCCGTATTTAAATGCGAAGCCACGGCAAATTCCGTTACCGGGCTTGATTTTATCTCTCGTCATGCGATACAATAGAGTTCTATCACATTTACAATCAGCGAAATCCTTTTTTCATGGGAACAGCTATTTTTTATCATAAAACGAGTCAGGAGGGTTCTATTTTGAAAAAATTCACTTCGGCGTTTGGGCGTCTGTTTCTCTCTGCCGTCCTTATTTTTCTGGTGTTCTACACCATGATGCCAGCCATCAATCTGCACGATCAGGATTTCATCGTATTCCTGATTATCTGCATTCTGATTGTACTGGCAGTCAACTTTATGGAAAGCATTCTCATATTCCTGAAAACAGTGCAGCAAAACCGCGGCGTTGAGATCGTGCGCGATCCTGTGACCGGACGGATGGTTCTGCGGCGCAAGTACGCCGACGCCTCCGGCAGTCCGTTTGCCGGTTTTAAGGCGATGGGACGCCCGTGCAAATATGGCACAATCGCAATCGCTGTCCTGATTTTCTTTTCCCTGATCGCCTCGGCGGCGGGCGTCCAGCTTTTTAATGCGTCCCGCTACCGCGATCTGATCACCGTTACCGAGGGCGATTTTGCCTCAGATGTCGCAGAGCTTGGCATGTCGCAGATCCCGGTCGTTGATAAGGATACCGCCTCCCGGCTCGGAAGCAAAAAGCTCGGTGAGATGACCGACCTGGTCTCCCAGTTTGAGATTCAGGAAAATTACACACAGATCAACTACAAGGGGACACCGTACCGCGTGACGCCTTTGCGCTATGCCGACCCGATCAAGTGGCTGTACAACCAGAAGAAGGGACTTCCGGCATACATTGCTGTCAATATGGTCGATCAGAATACCGATCTCGTCTGGCTGTCCTCCGGCATGAAGTATTCCACCAGTGAATATTTCTTCCGCAATATCAACCGCTACATCCGTTTCTGCTACCCAACACGGATGTTTGAGACGGTCTCCTTCGAGATCGACGACGATGGAAACCCATACTGGGTGGCGCCGACCATCGCCTACCGGATCGGCTGGTGGAACGGCAAGGACATCGACGGCGCGATCCTCGTCAATGCTGAGACCGGCGAATCTAAGTGGTACGCCAAGGCGGATGTCCCGCAGTGGATCGACCAGCTCTATGATTCGAACCTCATCATGGAACAGCTCGACGACAACGGCAGATTCCAGAATGGTTATTTAAACTCTATCTTCGGTCAGCGCGGCGTGCGTCGGACGACCTACGGCTACAACTATCTCGCCATCGACGACGATGTGTGGCTGTACACCGGCATGAGCTCTGTAACCTCAGATGAGTCGAACATTGGCTTCGTCCTCGTCAACCTGCGGACGAAAGAAACGAAATTTTACACCGTTCCGGGCGCCACCGAGCTCGCCGCAATGGATTCCGCGCGCGGACAGGTGCAGCACTTAAATTACAGTGCGACCTTCCCGCTTCTCTTAAATATTTCCGGACGACCGGCATATTTCATTTCCCTGAAAGATGCTGCAGGGCTTGTGAAAATGTATGCGTTCGTCGATGTCGCGCAGTACCAGATCGTCGGCACCGGACAGACGATCGATGAGGCGAAGCGCAATTACCGTGAGACGCTGGGACAGGAGGAAATCGAAGATCCGACTGCCAAGGAACCGGCGGCAAGCGAAACTGTCTCCGGCACGGTCGAGGCGATCGAGAATGTCGTCGTTTCCGGTAACACCTACTACTATTTCACGCTGACCGATGACCGCACCGACAGCGTCTACACCGCTGCGATCACCGTTTCCGAGCGGCTTCCGTTCGTGCAGGCAGGCGACTCCGTTTCCTTTGAGTGCGTCGAGAATGGTTCTACAAAAGAAGTTATAACCTGGAGGTAAGATAACATTGAAAAGTGAAGATATGATTTTAAAGGCAGCCATCGTGCACATCCTCGATTCTTCGGTGGGAATCCCGGTTCTCTCCGACCAGAGCATGGAGGTCGGACCCGATTTCTCCGACTTCCTGAAAGCGCATATCGAGAAAATAACGGAAAGTGACGATGTCAAGCACTGTACATTTGCAGAAGGATCCGAGGTCAAAGAGCTGCTGCAAAACTGCACCCCGGATAATTTCGTCGAGACGAGCAAACAGCTCGCCGAGCGCCTCTACGACATCATGAATGCGAATATTGACATTCCAGCCGCCGATGTGGCGATGACCGTGTTCGGCTGCAAGGGCAAGGATTATCTGGCATTCTTAAAGATGAACTACAAGACCTCCTACACACATCAGACCAGGGAAACGGACGGCGGCAACAGCAACGAGATCATTTTACAGCGCGCACTGCTTCCGGGACAGGGACAGCGCCTCTCCGAGGCGTTTGTCCTCGATCTCTCCGACGGCTCCCTGATTCTGGCTGAGAAAAAATATGAGGTCAACGGCGAAAAATGCTTCTATTTCTCCGAGCTCTTCCTCGAATGCCGCGCCCCGCTCTCCCAGAAATCCAAGCTCGACATCGTCACCCGCGCCGTCGATCAGGTTGCCAAAAAATATTACGGCGACGAGGATGCACAGAAAAAGATGGAAATCAAAGACATTATCTGTAATGAATTAGAGGAACAGGGCGAAATCAAGGTGTCCGAACTGCGCGAAAAAGTATTTCCCGGCAGCCCGGAGATGCTCGAGGAGCTGGATGAAAAACTCGACCGCTACAACCTCTCCTACGAGACGGTCGCGCCGAAAAATGAGCAGACGATCAAGAAATTCCAGAAACAGAAGCTGTACACTGACACCGGCATCGAGATCACGATCCCGATGGAAGAATACAGAAATCCCGACCATGTGGAGTTTATCACCAACATGGACGGGACAATCTCGGTGTTGATTAAAAATATTGGGATGCTGAGCAGTAAATAGCATCTCACACAAAATTTATTTATCGGCTGATTCAAACGATTGCGATACATAATAACAGAAACATCCATCAGTCATGCCGTTGATCAAACCGTGTATACACCTCACAGAACCGCGCCGCAAACGACGGCTCGCGTCCACCCGCATACAGATGAGAAACATCCCCAAAACGGCTCATGCGGAAGGATGCAACGCCGGAGCGGCGCTCTTCTGTATAGAGCACCGTCACCGACGACGGTGCCGCACAGGTTCCGTGCCAGAGCTGCATCGGAGAGATATTTAAAAGATGGGAAAGCAGGACGCACTCGACGCCAAAATGACAGAATAAAACAATCGTGTCCTCATTCGGTGCCACGGCCTGGTAAAACAATCCATTTCTCACATATCCGTGCCGTCTGAGCAGCCGGTCAAGCTCTCCAGTCACCCAGTCGTACTCTTCTTTTACATGGGCGTTCTGAAAGACTTCTGTTTCATGCCAGTGATCCTTATCAAAATACTTCGGCTCCGCCATCCACGCATCCGGCAGCCAGTCCCAGACACAGTGCCCGGAATCCTTTCCCGGATGTACCGCCTGCGGGGCAAATTCACGCAGCCAGCTGCAGGTTTCTGCCGTGCGGCAGGCTTTTTTTAAGGTCAGGGATGCCGTGTCCTTCGCACGCCCCAGCGGCGATACATAATAAGCCGCCACCGGAATCGGCGCCAGACGGTCTGCCAGAAGCTTTGCTTCCTCCCAGCCAGCTGGGGTCAGGGAATCAATTGAGTAATCAGGATCCGCATGGCGGACAATCAGAAGGCGCATAGGAAAACTCCTTTCGTAAAGAAATGGTACAAAACCAAAAAGCGCGGTGCTCATGACCAAGGGATGTATCTGGGCGCGGGCAAAATTAGAGCATCTTCCGATACTCCTGCTTCCACCCATTTAAAAGTTCTCCCGCACTCTCCATCCGCCGGACCGGATTGCGGTCAAACATCGTCTCGACCATGCGGACATTCCCGCACTTCTCCGCAGTCTGGTTCGCCTCGTCGAGTTCCCGTCTCCAGATCTCTTTCTGTTCCGGCGTCATCGCAGCCGCATGCCGCTCCTTAAGCTCCAGCTTCGGGTCAATCAAGGCAAGCTGGTACAGGTGCTTCAGCATCTCCGGGCTCTTGTCGAAATTGTACGCCATTTCATAAGCGGTAAACGCTTTCTCAAACCAGAAAATCCCGGCATACGCCGCCCCGATATTGTTCCAGATCTTCGCGGTAAATTCGTCCGTCAGCGATTTGACCCGCCAGTCCTCCAGAATCCGGTTGTAGTAATAGATCGCCGTCCCAAACTGCCGCAGGCGGAAATAGTAATCCGCCGTCTCCTTCCGGAACTCCGCCGCATTCATTTTGCGAAATGCCGCCAATTTCTGGCGGTATGCCGCAATCTCCTTTGCCGTATAATAACAGCACTCCTGCAGAATCACGATCGGCAGCTCGTCCTGGCTCTCGCCGCTCCGCTGCCATGCCTCCAGTTTGCCGGCCAGAAACGAAAGTCCCAGCTCCGAACGGATAAACTCAATCAGGCGGTCATCCACAAATCCATCCAGCACCAGAAGCGGATTCTGATAAATGACATAACACAGCTCCTGCGACGATGCGATATGGACGCCCAGCCGTTCTATGTAAAAAGGATGTCGAACCGGCTCCTGCCGGCAAAGTATCAGACTCATAATGAAACCTCTTGTTTAATCATCCGGTTTGTCGCCGGAAACAATTCTCCAAATCCCAAATCACGTATCATGACGATCATCGTGTCTTCCCCTGTAAATCCAAATGCCATCTCGATCCGGGTCGTCCGGTCCGGGCGTTTCGGGAATCCCTCGAGCGGAATCTTCACCGTCTTCTTTTTGCGCGGTTCCAGCGGCTGGAGTGAAAATTCTACCTCCGGCGTGCCCGACACGATAAATTCCGCCGTCATTTTCGTCTCATACCAGCTGTCCCCGGCGGATGCCAGCACCAGCTGTCCCTCTTTTTCACGCTCCTGAATCTTTAGGGAAACCGTTGTTTTCAGCCGCCCCTCACAGATACAGGTAAAATGGTACGCACTCTGCGTTTCACAGAGATCTTCCGAGCGGATCAGCGCCCCTCGGGTAAATACATCCATCTCCGCAAACACCCGGCGCCGTTTGCAGATCTGCTGCATAAAATCTGCCGCCCAGTCCGTCTGTGCAAATCCCCTGCCGGTCAGGATGATCGCTGAAAACAGGCGCTTCTGCAGCAGCCGTTCCGCACAGGAGGAAAGAATCCGGTCTGCCATCTGGATGCCCGCGTCGCTGTCCAGCACATTTAAGTGGAATGACTCCTCCAGTTCCTCCTGATCCGCGACCACCTGCATCTGGCGCAGCCCGCGCTGCACTCTCAATTCATAATAATGAAGACCATTCTCCGAAAGTTCAAACATTCCCACCTGGTTGCTCCAGACTTCCCGTTTCTGGCTCATCACGTAATATACAAAGCTCTCCGCGTGACTGATCACATGCACCCGGCTCCGGTCGATTTCCAGAAAATCGGCACAGTACATCAGGCAGTCCAGCAGCTTTACCTCAAGCTTTGGCACCGTGATCACCAGGTTTTCTATCTCTTCTTTTCCGGACGCCTGTCTGGGAATCGCAAGCACCTGCTTCAGGAACATTTTCAGCAGATATAAGCCCTCGTAGCAGACGCCGTCGATCGTGGCGGTGCCGTCCTTCATCGCCAGGGAAAGTAGCTTATCTTCCACTACCATGCCCTCTAACGCGCCCCCGGCACTCTCCTCCGCCACCCGCCAGACGTCCGAATCCGGTTCTTTTCCGATCCGGGTCGGAACCGACCAGATCGTCTCCTGACCCTGACAGGATATATGTGTGCATGAATCACACAGATCCATGCCAATTATAAGTCCATTCATCTATCGTTTGTCCGTCTGTCCCTTTCCTCAGGCGATCGGGAAAAGTGCGCTTACCGCCGCATCTCTCTTCTGGTACTCCCGCATCTTTTCCCGAAGCGCCGTCTCGTTATTTACTTTTAAAGAAAGACTCATCTCATTGAGCGCCGCAAACCGGCTTTCCCGGCTGCGTCCCGGAATCTCCCGGCAGGAAATCTCTCCCTTTTCTTTCGTCTTCCGGACGCCGTCCTCTTCCTCTTCGATCTGATATTCCAGCGTCTCGCCCTCAAAAATCACCTTTTCACGGATGTAAATATCCCGGTAAACGAGACGCATTTCCTCATAGTGGAACTCTTCCTCCTGCGGCAGAATCCGCAGTCGCAGATACGGGCGCACCGCCCGGTTTCCGTGATACTCGATGATTTCTTTATCTAAAATATTGCCCGGGATATGGATAAACCGCGCCAGATCCTTAAAATAGGCAAAAATCATACCCGCATCTAAAAGCACATCCACCACCGACTGGCACAGGCGCCGCTGTTCCTCCGAAAGCTCCGGCAGCGTCGCATAATACTTTGTCAGCGCCAGCAGATAAATATCCGGGATCCGCTCCCGATCAGAGCTTCCCTGCACAGCACCCTCCAAAAATGCGAACACCTTGTCGTCCGTCGGACGGTTTTCCAGAAAATATTCCACGCTCTTGACCGTGAAATACGCGCGCACGATATTTTCCCCTGTTTTCTTGCGTGACGCATAAAGCTCGAACACCCGGTCTAACTTTGCTGTATTGCCGGTAAAGAGCATCTGCGCCACCAGCCGTTCCTCCAGATCGTACGTCTCCACCCGGAGCCGCAGCCCCTGCATCAGGACGCGGTACATCTGATCCACCGTACCGTTGAAATGTTCGCAGAGATAATCGAGAATCACACTGTCCGGCTTCTCGTGTTCAAAGACATACCAGGTCAGATAAAGCAGGTGGTCATCCCGGTCAAAGAGATTTTGAAGCAGCATTCTCCCGCAAAGCCGCAGCAGCAGATTGACCGGCAGACCTTCCAGACCATACCGGCACACCATCTCATACGCCTCGCTGAAATGCCCGCACCGGATCAGCGTCCCGCAGACGCCGTTTCTCTCATCCCGCGTCAGCTGATCCTTATCAAGACTCAGAAGGTATGAAACACTTCCATCCTTTTTCTCATCCTCAATCCCATCCGCCATCCTCTTATAATACCGCACGATCGCTGACAGCACCTTTGCCCTAAACAGCGGGTGCAGCTCCATCTTCTGATCCGCGTGCTCCAAAAGAATCGCATCGTCCCCGGTCAGCACCTCCTTGCGGCAGGCTTTTGCACACGCATTCATAAAGAGGAACGGATGCATCGGATTCATTTCAAAACAGGTCTGTAAAAGTTCCTCCATATCCGTAAATACCGGCTGGATGGCGCAATTTACCCGCGCATACCGCGTCTCATTTTCATCCTGGAATAGAACCAGATCGCGCTCCGAAAACAGCGGCACATACGCCGTGCCCTCGTTCAGCACATACGCGTCCTCCGTCATCTGCTCCTCATGGCGCACCACCACGTATTTCATCGCCGGTTCCCGGCATTCTACCCGGCAGGATTTCAAAATCCCCGGCAGGACACGCGCCATCTGCGTATCGATCAGTTCCGGATAGATCAATTTCCGGTACAGGACCGCCAGGGCACCGTCTATCCGTTCCTTGAAAAGCTGATCCACCGCAAACTCTTCCATCGCCCGCTCGTACATCCGGTAAATATCCGAATCCGGCGTTCCATATGTAAGAAGGTTCGCATAAAGCTTCGCCAGTGACCCCGCATCCAAATTTGCCGAATACGAAAAGTATAAAAATACCTCACGCGACATCAGGCGGTCATAATTCTCCGGCATCGCATATAAATAATATTCATACAGGCGCGTCAGACTCAAATCTGCCTCCAGCGCCCGGCTATACCATTCAAAACAGGCTGTCTCCCGGCAGTCTCCCCGGATCAGCATTGCACAGAGCGCCTCCAGAATCTCCGTCTCCGGATACAGCCCGTAAAGTTCCGTCAAAAGACGTCTGTAAAACTCCCGGTACGAACGGGACGCACGCACTACCCGGACCGCCGCCAGTGCCAGCTCGCGGCTGATGATTTTCCGGCGTGCCCCATAGTACAGGGCATGAAGCTCAAAATTGCCCGCATTGTCTAAAAGGATCGGATCACTCTCCAGAAGTTTCAGTCCCGCCGCATAGAGGAATGGGCTGTGACAGCCATCCTTAAACTCCTGCTCCATGCTGATCAGCACCGTAACCGGATTTTTCTGCAGTTCCTCATCCAGACGCAGAAGCATCAGATAATAAAACAGGCTGCTGCCCGTCTCCTCCGACGCATACTGCTGCAGCAGGCGGATCAAAGTGTCCTTCTGCTCGGCATTGCCGGTCAGCGTCACGTACAGATAGCGGTACAGGCAGTTAAGCTTCCGGTCGCCCGATATTTTAAGCGCCGCTGAATCCTGCAGCTCCTTTAAAATCGTCTGCGCTTTCTCGCGCCGATCAGTCAAAAGGTATAATTCCGCCTGCAAAAGCCGCAGTCCCGCGTCATAGTGCGTCATTTTCATCAGATCCAGCTCCCGCTGCATCTGGTGAACCGCCTCCGTGCCGCCGATCCCATTTTCATACGCCAGACGGGCAGTCAGATAATTTCCAAGCTCTTTCTGGAATGACATATGTGCCCGGTCGCATCCGCCCGCATCGGCAGCCGACGCCTCGATCGGAATCCGCACTGTTTCTCTGGCAGTGTGAATCAGGACGGCGCCGAAATTCTTTCCGGCATGCAGCCGCTCCGCCAGAATCCGTACCGGAAGACGGAGCAGACCATCTTCAAAATCCGCCTGCGTCGCACTCTTCTTCGGCAGATGGAGGAACTCGCCGTCCGCCGTTACCTCCAGGTACACACTGCCCCAGTTATCCATCCGGATCTCGATGGTGTCCTCAACGCTTTCAGCCAGATCGGTATATATGCGCGCCTTGCCCGGGATCGTCAGACTGACCGGCTTTTTCACGCCCAGTCCAACTAGAAATTCTTCCATAAAATTCGCCCGGCTGCCGTGTCCTTTCAGGCCGTCATAGAGTGCCCGCACATGCAAATCCTGCATAAACGGCACTTCCACAAAATCCGGGTACTCCAAAAGCCGGAGCGCCGTCTCCATATCATTTTCCGCGACGTGCAGAAAATCTTCCGCCGTTTTCAGATCACCTAAAGTCTTCCCGGCGTCTGCCACCTCAACGTGAAACTCATACGGAATCTCCTCTTCCCCGCAGTTTGTCACCAGATAAAAAGAACCCGTGATCGTGTCGCCTGCCGTCAGGAACGAAGTGTCCACTTCATATACGATCCGGCACCGAAGTCCGCCAAAGGAATTGTTATCCCCTGGAATCCGCACCCGCAGGTTCGAGGAATACACAAATCCCTTCACACTTAATCCATTCTCGCTCCCGATCCATAAATTTCTCTGCATCAGGGTATTCATCCGCAGCGTCTCGTCTATCTTTTCAGGCGACCAGGTCATCTTCGGCTGTTCCGAATCGATGATTCCCTTCGCCAGCCGGTTAATTCTCTCTTTCATTCCTATCACCTGCCGTTTCATTATCCTGTCCCGGTAACTGCTTCGTCTTCCCACAGTTCCGTCGGTTCGAAATCTCGTACCTTATATCATACCATATTTTGTCAGCATTTACATCAGGGAATTGGAGAATTTCGCTGATTGCCCATCCGGCATTTTTTTCAAGTCGAACGTCCGTGAGACTTGGCGCGTGATTCTGGTCAGAGAAGCTGACATATTCGTTGCTGTTCACTTATACTGTTCTCAGCAACGGGATTTTGCCGATGCTTCGCATTCCAAATCGGCAAAATCTGCTGCCAGAGCTGTATCGTACGGAATTTTCAGTTCAGAAAATTCCTATATGCAAGTAAAACACTTATTCTGTGCAGAATCACTGCGCATCCTCGCGGAGCGTTTATCTCAGTCGGAGACCCAACTCCCACTGAGACAAATTTGCTATTACTCACCACCTGAAGAGGTGGGAGTCTTCTCGACTGAGATAAAAACAAGCGCTATCCTGCCTGCCGGGCAAAAATTTGATGGTTCCGCCCGGTATGTAAAATAGCGCCTGTTTCCAGTTTTCAATCGTTTTCTAATTTTTCTTAATTTCCTAATCCCAGTCGCCCACATACAGGCGTGTGCCAGTCTGCCAAACTGTTGGTTCATAGATCGTCCAAATTGGATATGGATATGCTTTTCCTTGCAGAGAATCATCTATTACAATCGTCTGATCAACGCCATTTGTGCCTGTTTTGGAGGACAGGTCAGCGGCACTCGTCCTAGTAATACTGGAATAGCTGCCCTTTACAGAGCTGCCGTCCACATAAGGTACACCGATGATTGCGTCGCTTAGCTTTGGCAGATACCAGCATTCTTCCGGGACCGAAAGAATGTGGGCGTCCGGCCACCACCACCAGATATCGTTCAACAGGCCAATATAGTGTCCAAGGAACATTGAGGTTCCAGCCGCTTTCACACTTCCTGTTGTATAGCAGTTCGAAAGAACCAGTTTTGCAGAATCATATTTTCCAAATAAACCACCTGCGATGGCATTATATGTTTTTCCACACACATCCGCTGCACTGAAACTCTGTATTACCGAAATCGGACCATCCATCCACCCCACGAGGCCTCCGGCACACCAGCCGCCTGACACATTCTTTCTATCTGACAGCACTTCCGCACCACTTTCCGTATAACCGTAAGAGCGGTTCCGTCCGCCGACATAACTGTTTTCAATGCTGAATTCTTTCCCGGCAGTTCCGCCATTCTGGTTGTTTTTCAGGTATCCATACAAACCTCCGGCGGTTCCAGTTGTATCCACATACCCAGAGAAGAAGCTGTTTTCCAACTTCATCTGACCAGAGCTCTCGGCAAAGCCGACCAGACCTCCGCTAGCATCGGTTCCCTGTATCCGTGCATTTTTTCCTGAAACATATACGTGATTCATCACTAAATCACTTACTTTTGCTTCCCCGATCAAGCCTCCGGTTTTTCCTCCACTTATTTGCAGCGTCGGTGCATCTACAACTACATGGTCGAGTGTCAGACGGCCACTATTCGTGCTTCCAACCACAGCGCCTGTTGCCAGCGTTCCAGAAATCCGGGATTTTTCTCCATATATATGAATATTTTTAATCGTTAGATAGCTGTCCGCCGAAGTGCCTGCCTGTGCCACCAGCCCTGCTGTATTCTGCCCCTGACAGGAAATGTCCGGATCCTTCAGATTCAAGTTTGATATCGTCAGATGATCCGTCTTCTGAAATAAAGCCGCACCATTCCAGGCAACAGGAGTTATCTTTAAGCCTGCAATCGTATAACATTCACCCAGTTTTTCTTTTTCTTTCTCATCCACCTCCGCATCATAAGAGATAATATCCGGGTTGTTAATCGGCCAGAAACTTCCACCTTCATACTTGGAATTTCCCGGACTGTAGATCGTCATCTCTCCGTATGCATCTTTCACCTCTTTGCAATACGCTTCCGTCTGTGAGGTAATCGAATCATCCTCCTGCCAGAGAATATTATCGGTCTGGATGACCCGTGTGATCTTTAAACCACCATAGCCTTCTCCGCAGAAATTCAGATTCTGCAGATGACGTCCATTGGCGACCTTAACCGTATAGGTATCCGTTCCATCACCATTTCGTTCAATTACATCGGCAAAGCAGCTGTTGAACTTGTATGAGAGCTTTGTATTTTCTGTCGGCGGATAACCATCCTCGCTCAATTTTACGATAACATTTTCTCCATTTATGTAACCGCCCGGCTGATAACCTCCCCAGGTACCCAGACTACAGAAATTTCCACCCTCACGTGATAAATCATCCAGATAGAAACGCAATTTCAACTTTTTCTCTTCCGTTATGCCTATTTCAAAACGATTTACCCTGTTTTTGTCGGCAAATCTCGTCCAACTGCCATTTGCCTCATTTTTTACACAGCTGGCAGCTTTCTCTTCCGTATCTACAAAGCAAAATTTTGATCCCATTCTCAGAGTATTTTCCTGCAAATCACCCGTATTGACTTGGAGAACATACCACATCGTTTTACCGCTCAATTCGCCGGTAATCGAAAATATCAGATGTATTCTCTGATTTTCTTCAAGCGGAGACGGAGAGACATAATCGATATACAGCCTGTTTCCAGTATGCAGCGCCTCTTCGTTCTCTTCCTTGTCCCAGTCCCCGACATGGTTATTCAGAAACCAGGAAAATCCCTTTGAAGCGTTCTGCGCAGCAAGTTTTTCCGCTACTTTCTGGATCGTCGGCATCGGATAAATCGGTATTTCTGCCTTCTTTAATTCCGGATCATACGGATATGTATTCCGCTTTTCCTCCGTATCTTTATTTTCTTCCTCACTGCTATCTGCATTCGGATCCTTTACACCAAACAGACTTGCAAGAGCCTCGTCATATGCAAGCACATACTTCTCATTCACCTTACTGCACACATAGCACCCCGGATAAACTGATTTTTTGTTCGTCCCCGTACCACTCGTCTCCGATGGAAGTATTCCATCCGTTCTACTTGCATAATCATAGAACGCAACAAACGCAGGTGCTTTCATCGCCAGATCCTCTGTTTCATCCGCCGCCGTACCGCTTCCATCCTCCGTTTCATCCGATTTTTCCTCAGCCGTCGGCGAATACACCGACGCCGACACATATGTATTCGCTATCTGACTGTCTGCCGGAAGCTGTGCGGCGAGACCTCCTGCGAATCCGCCGGTATATGCCGCTACATTATAACGTCCGGTAAGATTCTCAAAGGCTGCATTGGCATTTGCCCCATTCCCCGGTTTCTGGGATGTGTCAAACTTCTTGTTTGCTGTATGACCGCCGACATAACAGCTCTGAATCTGCACCGTGGGACCGCTTGCAGCGGCTGCAGTTGATGCTTTCTCAACAGTTCCGACCAGACCGCCGGCGTACATGCCTTCCACATAGAGTGCCGCTGCGCTGTCGGTCAGAGAAATTTCCCCCTTTGCCGTGCCGATCAGGCCGCCCGCCGTTCCCTTTAAAGCGCGGATCCGGTATTTGCTTTCTTCCTCCTGCTTCAGATCTGCCGCTTTTTCTGTGCTGCTTCCCAGCTTATCACGGAAATGATTCTCCGCCAGTGCATCCTGGACGGTCAGAGTGACGCCCTCAAATGTGCCCACCAACGCACCGGCAGAAGCGCCGGTCTGCTCTGCCTGTACCTGCGGATATTCAATCTGCACATTTTTAATTTTCACCGTTGCCAGATTCGTAGTTCCCCGGGAATCCGTTCCCGGCGTCACCGCACCAATCAAAGCGCCTGCACTCGCCTTCGTCCGGACCACCGGCTGGCAGATCAGCAGGTTTTTAACACTCATATCCTGTGTTACCGTTCCAAACAGTCCACCCGTCCCATCTACTGCTGTGATTGAACTTCCCGCCGTTTTTCCTACCTGCAGACCATCGATCCGGTATGTATTTCCCTGATAGTCCAGTGGATACGGCAGGCTAAGCGGAAGATAGCTTCCCGCCTCCGTGGTATATGTCTGTGCCGTCGGGTTCGTCCGATCTGCATTCGTTTGATCCGTCACCCGGTAGGCAATCGAGATGGTTTCCGCATTCTGATTCAAAAAATTCGAGCCAAATGCCGTATGCAGCTTCGCCACATGTCCGCAGTAACCGCTCTCGTCCGCAGTGTTTTCTCCCGCTTTCCAGATCAGATCACTATTCTGCATCGCCGTAACCGTTTTGGATGTAGTCACCGCCCCAGTGTACAGCTGATCCGAATCCCAGCCTGAAACCCGCTCATCCAGATTTTCCAGATGGCGGAAGCTGCCAATCTCCGCGCTTCGGTCCGTACTGATCGATGCAAAGAGGCTGCTGCCGGATTCTATATTGCTCGTTTTAACCTGCGAAAGCGCTTCATTGTTGAAAACCTGCGCGTACACAAAGATATTTTCGCCCGGAATAAAGGAGGCAAAACCTCTTTCATCCTGCTGAAATATCATATCCGTCTGTGCCGGCTGGTTGAAATCCATAAATTTGAATCCTGTACTTGTGCCCGTGCCGGCTGGCGCCGCTATGTCATCCAGAATGACCTGATACGTTCCATCCGAATTGCCCGAAGCTCCGGACACCTTCGCCACACGCGCCGAGCGGCTGGTTTCCGGGGGATTGATCTCGATGTATCCGGTTGTACCGCTCTTTTCTCCCTTTACAAACAGACTCAGTGAATGTTCATTTTTATTCGGATCCTCGATTTTTGCATATAAAATATCATCATTCACCAGTTTCACTGTCGGCGCCTCGAATTCCTCCACCGGCAGTTCCGGGACTTCCAGATTTCCTGATGCGTAATATCCGATCGGCAGTTTCTGATCCTTATAATTGGAGTTAGCTCCCGTAAACCGCTCCCGTTTTCCGGCATCAGACGCCGCCGCCAGAAGTGCCTCGCTTCCGATATCCGTCTGCACAAACTGATAACGATCCGAATACCACACCTCGCGGACCAGTCCTGCCTCCGGATCATAGAAAATAAGATAGCTCCCGTCTCCACGGACGGTCTCATCAATCGATCCAAACGGAAGAAGGCGCTGCCGGATCTCCTCGGTCACATTCGCAGATGCCAGCGCCATCTCACCGCCAGACTCTTCTTGTTCCGATTCAGGCTGCCCTGCCTGTTTTTCCGGCACATAGAGAACCCCGTAGATATTTCCCTCTTTCTCCTCCGCCAGCACTGTATTATCTACCGAAATTCCCAGCTTTGCCTGCTTTTGATCGTCTGAAAATTCCCCCTGTGCCTCCATATGGAGCAGACGCGGAATCGTCCCACTGGAGACCTCCAGTGTCAGATGATTCTGCGCCGCCAGAAAGATCTCCTTCGCCGTCTGATCCATCTCCAGACGGCGGAGCTTTCTTTGGTAATGAATCACCGCAACAAAAGAAAGACTGGCAAGAATACCGACAATCGCAATCACCGTCAAAAATTCCGCCAGTGTAAACGCCGCCCTTCTCTTCTGTTTGTTCTGTCTCTTCTGCTCCATCTGTCCTCGTTCCTCTTTTTATTGTAACTGTTCAGTACCTTCACAGTCACGCGCAGACCTGCTGAACAGTTAGTTTTTATTTTATTTCTGATCCAGATTGACTGCACGCACGGTCAGGTTAATCGGCTTTACCACCGCTTTCCGGGAAGTTCCCATCGTATCTTTTTTCCGGTAGATCGCCAGATTTTGAACCGTAAAGCATGCTGTCTCCTCCGAATAGGTATAGCCGTCAAATGCCGTATAGTATTCATCCGAAATCGCCGCCTGCGTCAGCAAGGATATCTTATTATACGCATCATCGTAAGTATAATCCCCATACCATTTTTCAATGCCCGTGCCAGACCAGTCTGTCGCACTGAAGTGCAGCCACAGGTGGCTGTTTCCACTCCGCAAAAGAGGTGTTACCAATTCTCCTGTTGCGGAAGTCCCGGCAGAATTTTTCACTTCCAGCGCATTCGCAAATTCATCGGTCATCAGCTGCGCCGTGAGCGACAGCGCCTGCTCTGCATCTGCCTGTTCCTGCGTCCTCTGGTAAACATTTTTTACCATCATCACGCCGCCTCCAAGCACCGTGCCGATCATACCGAGAATCACAATCGCCGCCAGAAGCTCCGTCAGCGTCATACCGTTCTGTGACCGGAGTTTTTTCTGACATACTGAAAAGAGCTTCCGGTGACCCTTGGATGCCGTCTGTTTCTGCTGCCTGCAATGCCTATTTCTGCATCTGCGGCATTCACATCTCTCCTGTCCCATCTCTGTCTCCTCTATCGGTATCTGTAAAGCAGCTCTTGTAAGTTTACCTCTTCCTCTTCTGCATCCGAATCAGCCTGGCTCACATACAGCACGATGGGATACTGTCCCGTCCGGTAATTCGTCTGTGTGCCTGTCTGGTAGGCATTTGACGCCAGGCTTTTCTTCATGCCGCCGGTTCCAGATGCCTCCAGCTCCAGAACATATCTGCCCGACGCCTGTTTCGCTGTCCGGTTGTTCTCCAGCTGATTGCGGCTGTCATAATAGCTCGCCATCTGCTCTTCGCCCTGCCGCAGCATCCTGCCGGACGCCAGAAATGCACTCAGAAACATCGTCATTCCCAGTGCAATCACAAGAACCGATATCAGTACCTCTGTCAGTGTCTCGCCCGTATTGGCACGCAGCTTTCTTCCAGCTGCCCATTTCATTCTACTTATCATTCTGCAGCAGCTCCTTCTCTATTGTTCCGTTCTGCCAGCGGATCGTCGTAATGATGGTCGTCGTCGTGATCGTGTAGGAATCGTCGTCGTCCGATTCGTCGTCATCGCCCCGTACTGTGACCGTCTTATGCTCGGAGCTATGTGCTGCTTCCAGCTCCAGCCGTTTCTCGCACCGCTCTTCCTTCCTGTCATCCGCCGTTACTGTATCTGAGATAACCGCCTTGATTTTATAATCATCCGCCATCCACAGACGTACACTGGTCTTTAACGGGTCAATCGTGTCCCCGGTCGTTCCGTCTTTCTTCACTGACAGGGTAAAATCTTTGTACGCCATTTCTTCCTCCGACGCATCGTCCCCGTCTGCCAGCTTCCGATACTCATTATTTCTATAAATATCCACGATCAGTGAATCGAGAATCGCGCTATTCCCACTCTCTGGGCTTGACAAACCCGAATCCGTTCCATAGAACTTCTGCCACGACGCCTCATTATCCGTGTTTTTCCAGCTGCCGACGTAGTAGCAGTAAAAATCATCCTTATCGTTTTCCTCGTCTTCCCGGCTGTCATGCACGATCACTTCCTTGATCTTGACTATATTTTCCGTCTTCTGCAGTTCATCCCGCAGAAATACCGCCGCCGAGTCCACCGCATACCGCTTCTGATCTTCTCCCGGAAGATTCCGGATCTTACCAGCCGATGCAGAGGCGGACGCCAGAATGATCGACGCGCCCACCCCGCAAAACACAAAAAACAGGAGCGCCGCCATCAAGCTGGCGCCATCCTGATTTTTCATACAGCTGAAAACCCGCTTCCAGATTTCCGGGTGTTTTTCACTGTTCTCTGCTTTTTTCATGCTTTATTCTCCCAGCGCCGCCTCTGCCGCTGTCTCAAGGTCCGAACGCTGCAGGTTCGACACATCCGCATTCGCCAGTCCCGACGGTGCCTGCGTTTCCTCCGGTTCCAGATCCAGACCTTCTTCTGATTCCGCATCGTATCGGGTCTCAAAATAAGTCAGCTGGAACGTCACTGCTACCGGGTGGATGCGGATATCCTTTAACTCTTCATCTTCCAGATCTTCATCATCCTGAATGCTCAGATCCTCGATCAGGCAGCGGTATGATCCTTCCACTACCTCATGAAGCATCGAAACAGCGTGATCAAACGAATCTGCCGTAAAAGAAATATTCATCGCGCGGCGGATCTCCATTCCGTCCACCTGCGGCTCTGAATACTGGAAAGTAAAATCATACGCATTCGCAAAAATACGGTTCAGCTCCTCCGTCTCCGTCTTGAAATGATTGTAGGCCGGAACCATCGGCGCATTCGATGTCTTGTTTTCCTCGATCTCTTCCTCCATCTGCCGGATCTGCATCGCTTTCATCTGCTCCAGCTGAATCTGGGCATCCAGCTCCGCCGTGTCCGCCGCCTCAATCCGCCTCTGCACCGGCAGGTAAAATCCGGCATAGTAGCCGCCCGCGATCAGGGCAAAGACTACAACCAGCAGCACTATTTTCTGTGTTTTTGTTAATACATATTTCCCTAACGAATTCATTTTTCTTTGCCCTCTTCTGGTTCGTTAAAAAATACAGCCATTGACACTCCCACCTGCTTCAAGGATGCCAGAGCTCTCTCTTCGCCATCTTTCTTCACTGTTTCCTCCAGCGAAGCGGTCACATAGCGCGCATTCGGATCCGCCTGTGCATCACGGACCAGCTGCGAAAAGAGTGTACCATTGGGAATGGTTCCTTCCAATGACATCTGATCCGAGGTGATCGAAACACTCGAAACTGCCGTCAGCGGGAAAATCTGTGATTTCAGGGAATCCAGCATCATCCGGCGGTCCGGAAGCTTACTCTCTTCCTCATTCAGATACCCATTTCCATAATGCGCGTACTCTGCCAGGACCTCACCGTACACCTCGTTGGATTTCTCCAATGTACGAAGCTCCTTCTCTGTCGCCGCATAAACCGCCTCTGCCCGGTCTGCCTCCTGCAGGGGAAGCATTACGCCAAATCTCGAAAATCCGTAGACAAAAACCATAAAAACGGCAAACGCGCCCAGCTCCGCCGCTATTTTCCCTTTTTTAGTCTGCTTCTGATACAGATTGATGCGCCGTTTTTTCGGATACTTCGGACCGCCAATCTGCATATTCGCGATTGATTTTAAATCAGCCACCGCTCTTCCTCCTTATGCAAGTAATACACCGTATGCCTGTGGGCTGTCGATCCACTCGTCTTCCTCATCCAAAGAGACCTCCGGCAGAAGCTCCGCCACACTCCGCACCGGCAGATCCAGCGTTTCTTTCAGCGCATCAATCAATTCCCCGTATCGTGCGCCTCCGCCGCAATAATAGAGGCTGTCGATCGTATTATTCACATTGTTGAAGCTATAAAAGTTCAAAACTCGCATGACCTGGACGGCGCGGGTCCGGTACTGCTCCTCCAGCACAGCCGCCATCTTTTCTTTGTCGGTCTCCTCGCGGTTTTCTTCCTCCGCCTCAATTCCCAGTTCCTGCATCTTGTTCTTATCTCCCGAACGGATCTGCTCGATCTCCTCACAGCCCGGCTCCATGGTACGGGTAATATCATAGATCCCCTGGCGAAAGAAATGGATTCGCAATGCTTTGGTTCCCAGATCGAGAATCGCATAGTCTTTCACAGTTTCCGTTTTTTCTGCCCCCTCTGCGTTCTCTTTTTCTTCCTTTTTATGAGGTTCTGCATTCAGCTTTGTCTCCAAAGCATTCTTCTCATCCGCCATTCTCTCTTCTGCATATTCCAGAATCCATTCCAGTCCCAGCACGGCCGGAACCAGACCGACCAATTTCAAGTGTGCCATCTTGGCCAGTTTTTCAAATTGCTGCGACAGCCCTTTCGTACACGCCGCACCAATCAAATCCATTTTTTCCTTATCCGCATGGATCATCGCATAATCAAAGACGTACTTATCCATCTCGTTTCCGATATAATCATGGAACTCATATGGAAGATTCAGCCGGAGCTGTTCCTCCGTCATCAGCGGCAGCTCAAAGCGCCGCACATACGCATCCTCCTGCCGGATGACAAACACGACGTTCCGGCAGCGGATCGCATACTCCTTCAGCAAATCCTTTATTAAATCCGCATATTGACGCATATCGTTCCGGTCGATCCCCTCGACCCGTTCGCTGATAAATTCGCGAAGCTCGCCTTTTTCCGCATATGCAATCTTGATACGGTAATGTCCAATCTCAATTCCTAAACAATTCTTCATCTCTGCACTCCCTTTAAAAGAGCCCTGTATACCATTGTGTCCATATATCTCCATACAGCAGCATACAAAAACATGCCGCCGCAATCGCCGGTCCGAACGGAATTTTTTCCCTCCGACCGATGACAGAACCTGCAATTCCCAGCACACAGCTGAGAATCAGGAAAAATAACACCTCCCAGGCGGAACGCATATACAGTCCTGTCACAAAAAAAAGTTTTACATCGCCGCCCCCCAGGCTTTCTTTTCCGGTCAGGCGGTCAAACAGCAGGGAAAGTGCCAGCATACTGACAGCCAGTCCGGCACCGGTCAGAACTCCCCTCAGCATCTGTCTTCCCGGTTCCGGTAAGCCCAGCGCCGTGCCGAAAAAGATCAGGATTACGGCTATCTGAAGCCGGTCCGGTATGATCCACGCGTGCAGATCTGTGAGTGTCAGACATAAAAGCACCATCCAGAGCAGAATTCCCCGCAGTGCCAGCACCGAGACATCGTACCGGTACATAATCAGGCAGCATGCAATTCCTGAGACAAGTTCCGTCCAGAATGCCTCCGCCGGGATCTTCGCCCCGCAGTAACGGCACCTGCCCCGCAGGCACAGCCATGAAAAAAGCGGTACCAAATCCAGCACTCCCAGCACATGACCGCAGGCATCGCAGTGGGATCTCCCTTTCAAAACGGACGTTCCGTTTAACATCCGCCCTGCCAGACAGTCAGTAAAACTTCCGAGCGCACAGCCGAGGATAAATGTTATGGTTAATATGTAAATCGTTAAAAATGTGGTTTGATGCAGCATCAATGGAATATCTCCTGTCCGTATCCATGTTCTGTCTGTTTGTAAATCCCCAATGTTTTATATCTTCCAAGATATGTAAAACGCTATCTTTATCTTAAAACGCCCACTTTCATTTCTTTTACTTGGCACCAAATCCCGGCTTCGGACCAAATGGATTCTGGTCGGTTCCCCCAACTTCATTTCCCTCATAGAAAGGAGCGGTCTGAAGCGGAGACGTATTCGCATATGGATTAGCCGCCGGATTTCCGATGTACACCAGAATATCTGTACACGGTGTCTTGGCTTCCATCGCCGTCTTCCGGTATTCCTGCCCCAGGTCATTTACCTTCTTTGTTCCACTTCCCTGTGCATACTCAATGTGCGCGTTCTCTCCCTCTGCCTGACAGACAATTTTTCCTTCTTTTACATTGTACCGGTAATAGCGGTATTGCTTCCGCGGCTGGTTCTCGTAACGTTCCAGGCTTTCCTTGCTTCCATACAGCATCGCCACGGCCGCTGCCTTCGCCGCACGGACATTCGCCTGATTGGCTGCGATGACCGCTTTTTTCCGCTGTGCCGTAAAAATCGGAATACTGATCGCCACCAGAATCCCTACGATGGCTACCACTACCAGAAGTTCTGCCAGTGTGAAACCGCCTTGTTTCTTTTTCATCTGCTATCTTGCCCCTTAGTAATACACCTTTTTATATTTTTAGCAAAAATGGATGGGAAAACCCCATCCATTTTGCCACGTATGTGGTTTTATTCTTCATCAACCTTTTTCCTTATCAGCAAATAATTTAACTGTTGCTCCGCTCAAGGTGTCATCACTATTTGTGCCACTTGTTGGTTCAATTTCAACACTGATTTTCTCATATTTATTTTTTGAGGATACCGCAGCGTCCATATTCTCCACTTCATAACTTGCTGCTTTTGTGGCATTCTCACCAAGCTTTGTTGCTACACCTGTACTAATATCATAATCATATGTAGCTTTTGCAAAAGTATCCTTATCATCAGTTAAATACTCCGCAACCGCTGCCGCCTTCGCAGCTCTCAAGTTTGCCTGATTTGTAGCCTTTCTAGCCTTGCTCAGCTGTGCCGTAAATACCGGAATCGAGATTGCAACCAGGATACCCACGATCGCAACAACCACCAGCAGCTCAGCCAGTGTGAAACCTTTTTTGTTCTCACGAACTTTCTTGATTAAGCCCTTCATAAAATCAATCTCCTTATTGTATAGTATTTTATTAATGAACAGAGAATTTCCTCTGCGCCATCCAGCCTCTGCCGTATCACATTTCACATGTGTGCAGTCAATCACTCTTACATCAGATCGTACATCGTAAAGATAGGCAGATAAATCGACACTACAATGATACCCGCAAAAATCGCAAGCACCACCAGCATCGTCGGTTCCAGCAGTGCCAGAAGCCGCTGAATTCGATAATCCGCCTCATTGGCGTAATAATCGGCAACATTGTCCAGTGTCTCCTCGAGCTCACCGGTTTCTTCTCCGACGGAACACATATCGACCATCGTCGGCGGGAAATATTTCTTTCCCTGCAGACATTCCACCAGACTGCGTCCCCGCTCGATTCCTTCGCGCATGGAGCGAACATCCTCGCTCAGAAGTGCATTGTCCATGACCTTCGCCGTCGTGTCAACCGCCTGATTGATCGTGATACCCGCTGCCAGAAGCACCGACATTGTATTGGCAAACTGCGCTGCGCCGTTCATCTGGTTGATCGCGCCCACAAGTGGAAGGGATAACATGATCTTTGCTTTCTCAATCCGTCCCTGCGGCGTATTGCCGTAGACCTGCGAACTAATCTTCAAAAACGCCAGCACCGCCAGCATCAGCAGCCACCACTTCGCGAAGAAATGGGAAGTCGCGATCAGCATCCGCGTCATCAGCGGCAGCGTACCGCCCAGATCAGTAAATACATCTGCCAGTGTCGGGATAACCTTCGCCATGACGATAATCAGGACAACCACCGCAACCGCAACGACAAACAAAGGATACGTCATCGCTCCCTTGATCTTCTCCGTCGTCTTGTAGGATTTCTCATAAAACTTCTGAAGCCGGTCAAAGGATCGTTCCAGCGTACCAGACTGCTCGCCTGCCCGGATCGTCTCGATAAACGTGAGCGGAAAACGGTCGCTATACTTTTCCAGCGCCGACGCAACGGTACTTCCGGCAGCTACTTCCTCTGCCGCAGCCCCCATGATCTTCCGGATCCGCTTGTCCTCATTCTGATCTGCCAGCATACGCATCGCGCGTGCCACTGTCATGCCCGAATGAAGCGTGATCGCAAACTGTGAACACAGGATCGCCAGCTTCTTCGTCTTGATCCGCCTGCTTCCGATCTCCATCTCCAGGAAACTGCCGTCATCAGGTCTTTTCTTCTCTTTCTTCTGACTGATGCTCAGAAGAATCGGATAGTTTTCCCGGATTCTGGAAGCGGCTGCCGCTTCACTCTCAGCCTGGAGCACTCCCCGGACTTCTTTTCCATCCCGTCCCAGCGCTTTATATGAAAAATTTGGCATCTCTCATACCTCCAGCCACAGGATTCAGCTGTACGCCATCCGTATGTACATCGCCATCTGCATCCTTTTTATCATTATTTTAACATCTTTGTTTGTTTTTGTAAATATGCCGTCAATCTTTTGGATATTTTATACGAAACACGCATCTAGATCGGCTTTTTTTGCTATTTTCTCTATACGTGTTTTGTTTTTGCCAATCTATTTTTGTATATATTTTCACCAACACATCTGACTTTTCTTTCTTTTCCAGACTATTTCAGGTATATAGATCATCAGAGCGGAAATGGTACGTCCCGCCCTGACACTCCCAAAAGAATAGCTCCCGTTTCTTTTTATCTTCTCTCTTATTTCTCGTTTTCCTTATCCAGCATCTCTTCCATCGTATGCCATCCTAGCACCGCGCATTTGACACGCGCCGGCATATGGGAAACATCGACCAGGGCACCGGCTTCCTCGAGTTCTTCGATCTCGTTCTCGCCTGCCTCGCCCTTGATCATCCGCAGGAACAGATCCGCCAGATGGCGTGCTTCCTCTTCGGATTTTCCGATGATCAGATCCAGCATGATATCAGCGGATGCCTGGGAGATTGCGCAGCCGCTTCCCTCAAAAGCACCGTCTACCACCTGTCCATCTTCGACCTTCAGCTGAAGAATGATGTCATCTCCACAGCTCGGATTGACGCCCTCTAATACCAGATTGGCATCCGGCAGCTTTTCTTTATGTAACGGATGCAGATTGTGATCCGTCAGTATTTCATTGTAAAAGGTTCTATTCTCCATATCCCATTTTCCTCCGGATTTCTTTCAGGTTCTGGACAAAACGGTCGATGTCCTCCTCCGTATTGTAGAACGCAAAGCTGGCACGCGCTGTTGCAAACACACCCAGATGTTTTAAAAGCGGCTGGGCGCAATGGTGGCCTGCGCGCACATTGACATTTGCGGCATCCAGAATCGACGCGATATCGTGCGGATGTACGCCGTCCACGGTAAAGCTGATAATTCCGTTGTGCTCTTCCGGCTTATCGCTTCCCTGGATATGAACGCCCGGAATCTGCTGCATCGCCGTCATTGCCCGTGTTGTCAGCAGCTCCTCACGCTTCCGCACCTCGTCAAATCCGACGTTCATCAGATAATCGATCGCTGCCTGTAAGCCGACCGCACCGCCGCCATTGACGGTACCGGCTTCGAATTTGTGCGGCAGTTCGGCAAAGACTGCGGATTCCCGGCTGACCGAATCGATCATCTCGCCGCCCGTCAGGAACGGCGGCATCGCATCCAGAAGGGTCTCTTTTCCGTACAGGACGCCGATTCCCATCGGTGCCATCAGCTTGTGACCGGAAAATACAAGGAAATCTGCATCCAGTGCCTGCACATCCACCGGAATATGCGGGGCGCTCTGTGCCGCATCGATGACGATGACACCGCCTTTTTCATGCACCAGTTTCGTCAGCTTCTCTACCGGATTTCTGCGGCCAAGGACATTGGAAATCTGCGGCATCGCTGCGATCTTTGTCTTTTCTGTCACCAGAGCTTCCATATCCTCATCCCGGTAGGAACCATCCGGCTGACATTCCAGATAAACGAGCTTCGCGCCTGTCTGTCTGGATACCATCTGCCACGGCAGGATATTGCTGTGGTGGTTATCAATGCTGATTAAGATCTCATCGCCTGCTTTCAGACTGGTTAAACCATAGCTGTACGCGATCAAATTCAGGCTCTCGGTGCTGTTGCGTGTAAACACGACCTCGCTCGTCTTTCCAGCATTGATAAATTCCCGCACGCGCTCTCTTGCCGCTTCATATGCCTCCGTCGCCTCGATTCCCAGCTCATAGAGCCCGCGGAGCGGATTGGCATTTTTCTTTGTATAGAAATCTTCCACTGCCTTTAATACCACCTCCGGGCGCTGTGCCGTCGCCGCATTGTCCAGATATGCGATATCCGAACCCGCAAGCAGGGGAAAATCTTTCTTGTAATCTGTCATGTTCTGTTCCTTCTTATATATTTGTTTGTATACTTGCTGCAAAAACAAACCGCAGCCAACTTACAGTTTTTTCATTTTATTATCGCTTCTGGTTCATGAACTCCTGAACCTGCTTCTGTACTGCCTCGTCTGCTACCAGCTCATTCAGCGCGTCGATTCTCGCCCGCGCTACCATGCGCTCAGCTTCCTCTCTCGACAGTCCGCGGGAGCACAGATAAAACAGCGTTGCATCGTCCAGATCGCCCATCGAAGCGCCGTGATTTCCTTCGACATCTTCTTCCGCACACAGAATCAGCGGAATTGTCTGGTTTACGATGTCATCGCCGAGCAGCAACACATCCTCGCGCTCAGTTCCCTTTGCCCCGGCGCATCCCGGCACGAAATCGATCGTTCCGCGGAACAGCTTGGAGGAACCGTCCTGCAAAACGCCAGAGACTTCCATCATACTCTCTGTCTTTTTGCCGCGGTGGCGTACTGTATAGTTCATATCCAGCTTCTGGTTTACACTGGTGTAATAGCCGATCTTCGCGTCAAATGCGCTCTTTTTTCCTTCCAGCTCGGTCAGGCAGCCCGCGTAGACCTTGCCTGCGCCCAGCTCCAGTTTCAAAAGCTCAAATGTGGCATTTTCCCCGCAGGACACACCGATATCATTCAGGCAGGTATATCCGGCGCCGAGAAGCTGCACTTCCTGAAGCTGTACCTTTGCATTCTTTTCCGCATGGACCTTTACCTGGAACGAGGCTGTTCCCTGTGCGTCCTCCCCGGAGCGGAATACGATCAGCACGTTTAAGCGGCTGTTTTCCTTTGCATCCAGGCAGAGGCGGTTCTGGTAACTGCCGTTTTTGTAATCGACGCAGACAACCGTCCATTCTGTATTTTCATTCTGCAGCACAGCTGCCGCTTCCGCTGTCAGCCGGTAGATACTTCCCGCACCGGCATTTTCTTCTGCAACAGCCGTTCCATTTACAGTGTCCGTTCTATTTGCGCCAGCCGTTCCGCATTCCGCCGCCATCGCATCGTACTCGCGTCCCATGCCGGTCTGGATCTCGTCCCACTCTTTTCCGGAGATTTCTTTTTCCCAGGTCACACCTGCTGCCAGGCGCTCCGGTTTTATCAAAACACTTTCCTCCGGCCACTCAATCTGTATCTGGCTTTCGTTCATTCCCAGCCGGTTCCAGGTTCGGGTCGGAAGAATGTTTACTGTCATTTCTTTCTGTCCCATTGTTTCCTCCTGTCGTTACCATTCATGCACTTGCATGACCCGCAGCAGAATCTGTTATTTCAAAATCCCCGCTGCAAACAGTAACCATCTATTATCCGATACTGCCCTTCATCTCAAGCTGAATCAGGTTGTTCATCTCAACCGCGTACTCAAGCGGCAGCTCCTTCGATACATCATCCGCAAATCCGCTGACGATCATTGCGCGCGCGTCCTCCTCGCTGATGCCGCGTGACATCAGATAGAAAACAGCCTCGTCGCTGATCCGTCCGATCTTTGCCTCATGGCCGACGTTCGCGTCGCGGGTCCGGATATCCATCGCCGGGACCGTATCGGAACGTGAAATATCATCCAGCATCAGGGACTGGCAGGAAACCGATGCCTTAGAACCAGATGCCTGTTTTCCAATCTGCACGCTGCTTCGGAACGTACTGATACCGCCGTCCTTGGAAATAGATTTCGTATTAATATAGGAAGAAGTCCGTTTGCCCGTGTGGACTACCTTCGCACCGGTATCGAGGTTCTGACCTTCTCCGGCAAAAGTAATGCCGGTAAATTCCATTCTTGAATCATCGCCCTTTAAGATACTCATCGGGTACAGATACGATACATGGGAACCAAAGGAACCCGATACCCACTCGATCGTGCCGCCCTCTTCCACAATCGCGCGCTTGGTGTTCAAATTGTACATATTTTTCGACCAGTTCTCGATCGTCGAATAGCGGAGTTTCGCATTTTTGCCGACGTACAGCTCGACACAGCCCGCATGCAGGTTTGCTACGTTATATTTCGGCGCAGAACAGCCCTCGATGAAATGCAGATATGCCCCCTCATCAACGATGATCAGAGTATGTTCAAACTGTCCGGCTCCCGGCGCATTGAGACGAAAATAGGACTGAAGCGGGATCGTAACCGACACGCCCTTTGGCACGTACACAAAAGATCCGCCGGACCAGACCGCCCCGTGCAGCGCTGCAAATTTATGTTCCTGCGGTTTGACCAGATGCATAAAATGCGTCCGGATCATTTCCGCATATTCGCCGTGCATTGCGCTCTCCAGATCGGTGTAGACAACGCCCTGCGCCGCTACCTCCGCACGCACGTTATGATATACTAACTCCGAGTCATACTGGGCGCCCACGCCTGCCAGTGATTTCTGCTCCGCCTGCGGGATTCCCAGACGCTCAAAGGTATCTTTGATGTCCCTCGGAACCTCCGACCATTTAGCGCTCATCTTGGATTTCGGACGGACATAGGTTACGATGTTATCCATGTCCAGATCCTCGATATCCGGTCCCCAGTTCGGAACCTGCAGGGAATTGTAAATCTGTAAGGACTGCAGACGGAACTGCTGCATCCATGCCGGGTCATTTTTCTCCTTAGAAATCTTCTCAACGATCTCCGGGGTCAGACCCGCTTTTACTTTATATGCGTCATTTTCTTTGTCTTTTATATCGTAGACGCTGCGATCAATGTCATCTACATACGTTTTTTCTTTCATGTTTGATGCCTCCATATTACCCGTGCTGATTCGTTATTACTGTCGCATTATCCTGCAGCACTTTCGATTCCAAAAATGCCTGCCTGCGAACAGTAACGATTAGTTCCGGGCGTCTGCCACACCAGCCTCACGGATAAAGGATTCGTAGCCTTCCTGGTTGATCTTATCAACCAGAGAGCCGTCACCGGTTGCCACGATCTTTCCATCTACCATGATGTGCGTATAGTCAACATGCAGTGCATCGAGAATCCGGGTGCTGTGCGTGATAATAAGAAGCGCGCCGTTCTGGTTCTTCTGGTACTCTTCCACACCCTTAGAAACCAGACGGACTGCATCAACATCCAGACCAGAGTCTGTCTCATCGAGGATTGCCAGACTCGGATTTAAGAGCATCAGCTGTAAAATCTCAGATTTTTTCTTCTCACCGCCGGAAAAGCCCACGTTTAAGCTTCTCTGTGCATACGATTCATCCATCTGGAGAATGTCCATCGCCTTTTTGAGCTGTTTATGAAATTCCCAGATCTTTAAGTTCTTGCCAGTCTGCTGGCGCATCGCGCTCCGCAAGAAACTTTCCAGCGAAAGTCCCGGTACCTCCAGCGGCTCCTGGAAAGACAGGAACATACCGGCTTTGGAACGCTTGTCCGTGGACTCATGTGTGATATCCTCACCCTTAAATAAGATCTGACCGCCCGTGATCTGATATCGCGGGTTTCCCATCAGGACGTTTCCGAGCGTCGATTTGCCCGCGCCGTTCGGTCCCATCAGGACATGTACCTCTCCTGCGCCGACGCTCAAATCAACGCCGTGCAGGATCTCTTTTTCTTCTATATTTGCTTTTATCTGATTTACTTCTAACACTTTTTCTGCCATAAAGCACTCCATTTCCGGGACCGGCTGAGACATTCATGCTCGGTCTGTCTGATCTGTGACAGCCGCCTCGTCACGAAAGCGGTTATCCCTCTTAGCAAACGTCCATCTCTCTGGTTCCTTTTTTCTATAATAAATCTGACTGTTCAGACAGCCAGATTACCCTATGGCTATTATAGGTATTTATTTCCGGATTGTAAACCCTCATTTTTCACAAAACAAGAAAGATTCTTATTATATTATTGAGACTTTTTCTCGTTTATTATTGAGTCAGCATCATCCACCCCCAATACACAACCCCTAATCCCCACGAACTCAGAATCCCATACAGGATCACCGGACCCGCGATTGTAAATATTTTGCATCCGACACCAAATACCTGCCCTTCCGCCTTGTATTCCAGCGCCGGGGATGCAACTGAATTGGCGAATCCGGTGATCGGAACCAGCACACCAGCCCCAAAAACGCGCGCCAGCTTCTGGAATACATTTGCCCCTGTCAGGATAACGCTGAGCAGAATCAGTCCCAGCATCGTCCAGAGCGCCGCCGTTTTCTCCTCCATGCCTGTCTGAACCAGACAATTTGTGCTGATCTGCGCCGCCAGGCAGATCAGCCCGCCGGAAATGCCCGCCATCAACACATTTTTCCATGTACTGTGGACGGGCGTAACCGATTTGACATATGCTTCATATTGATCTTTTCTGGCTTCCATGGTTTCTCCTCTCTTCTACTGTTTTCCAATTCCATGTAAGAAATAATACAGCGAACCCGCACATTTCCCCGCCGCAATCGCGAGAAGCAGATATGGCAGCCCCACTGCCAGACGCAGGCGGCGGCTCAGCACCGGCAGGGCTTTCAATGTCTCTGCCAGCGACATGACGAGGCAGCCCACAAAAATACCACAGGAAAGTCCCGCAGCCGCTAGAAGCAGCTGTCCGGAGACATTTCCAAGCATCACCAGAAATCCAGCACCAGCTCCCGTTCTGCCACCGCCTTCTGCTGCCTTCTGCCACAACTCTGCCTCCGGCATTGCCGCTGGCCACGCTATTCTCAGAAAACTCCCGGTCAGCTGTTTCACTTTCTCTGTAAATAAATCCACCACATTTCCAAACAATCCTCCCAGCGCGATAATCGTCTCATACAAGAAGATTTTCCCCTTCGACGCCGTCGCCGTCTTTCCAATCAGGCGCGGATAAACGCCGATGACCACCAGAAAGGCGTAGACTCCTGCTGCCACCGTGCTTCCCGCCGCCAGCCCCGCCAGCAAAAGCAGCGCTTCTTTAAGAAACATCGATGTCATCCTCCTTCCGCTCCTCGTTCTGAATCAGCGTTTTATTGACATTTTCCTCATACAGGCGCATTTCTACCTCCAGCGGCGTCGGATCGAGACTGAATTTCCACGAAGTAAAATGGTTAAAAAACAGCAAAATCCCCACCGGAAGCCCGATCGAATAACCGACCTCCAACGCCGTTGTTCCGTCCGACGCCTGCCCCGTCGTGATCTCATATATTTTCCTGAATACATCCAGCACGTTTGCATCGTTGTTGAATGTCATGATCGCAAATGCCGCCCCGAAAAAGCAAATCAGGCAGACGAACAGCGTCTTGCACCACTGCCAGACAAGCGCCTGACGGCGCGGCGGCTGATAATGAATGACATAGTCCGTCTCCCCCAGATTCTGCACCGATGTCCCCGGAATTTCCCGTTCAATCTGCTGGATAATCTCCATGACGTTTCCAACCAAACGGCTTTCGCGCTGTTTCCCGCCGCCGCGGATCCTCTTCACGATCATCGCACGGCAGCGGCTTTCCACGCTTTTTTCACTGCAATAAACTTCTCCCAGGCTTGCAAGCGGTACATTTTTCTCATGTACCTGCGTGATCTGGCTGAGTTTCAGATAGACCGTCTGTGTCATAATGCTGCCTTCTCCGTCTGTGCCTCCGGTCTCAAAAATGCCTCCGCGCTGTCCCCGGAATGCTGTACGAAGGTTCCGTCAATGTAGACGCTGTCCCGCCCCACTGCCATCAGACAGAGACAGAGCGCTGCCACAATCAGAATCATGCATCCGACCCAGATACAGATTCCCATCTTTTTTTTCATTGTCACTTTCACATTTCCCGTCATTTTTTTCCATCCTTCCTGTGTATTCTGGAAACTCTAAAAGTTCCTGCATCCAGTAGTATGGCTGTCTTTCAATGGAGTATGCACATTCATATATTCTGAATTATGAGCCTGTCTTTTTTTCTCATGTTTCTTCCAGCTTTGCGCGCATCTGCCCTAATATTTTCCGCTCGATCCGCGACACCTGTACTTGTGAAATGCCGAGCTGCGCCGCGATCTGAGTCTGTGTCTGATCATAAAAATAGTGCCGCACAATGATCTCCCGCTGCTGTCCATTGAGCATTTTCAGCAAATCTCCCAAAAGCATCCGGTCAAGCAGGACCTCATTCTCCGCTGTCTCCCCAGCAATCCGGTCCTGAAGCAGAAGACCAGTTTCTTCCCCGGCGCTGGCTGGTGCAAAGAGCGATTCAACCGGACTGTCCGCCGCCATCGATGCGGCAGCTTCCTCACAGCTCACTCCAATCTGCGCCGCCAGCTCTTCCAGCGTCGGCTCCCGCCCAAGCGCCGTGCAGAGCGCTTCCCGCGCTGCCCGGAGCCGCTGGTTTTGCTCTTTGATGGAACGGCTGACCTTGATGATCCCGTCATCCCGGAGAAAACGTTTGATCTCCCCCGCAATCATCGGCACCGCATACGTCGAAAAACGCACCTCATATGATAGGTCAAACTTATCAATCGCCTTCAACAGCCCGATACTTCCGATCTGAAATAAGTCCTCCGTCTCACACCCCCGCCCCGCAAAGCGGCGGACGATGCTCCATACAAGCCCCAGATTGTCTTTTACCAGCGCCTCCCGCGCCGTCTTATCGCCCTGGTGTGCCCGTTTGATCTGCTCGATGGTTTTATCCATAGGACTCTGCCGTTTCTTTTTCTTCCTGCTCTTTATTCATATATCCCCTTCCAATTTGCTTTTTCATCGTCACACACGTTCCGCAGCCCACCTTGGACTCCACCTCGACCTCATCCATAAACGCTTCCATAAACGAAAAGCCCATCCCTGAGCGCTCGCCGGTCGTGTCTGTCGTATACATCGGCTCCATCGCCTTTTCCACATTCAGGATTCCTTTTCCCTCATCCCGGACCGAAATTATCAGTTCTTCTCCCTCAATCCGCGCTTCTATGTAAATAATTCCGATTTCATCGCTATACCCATGAATCACCGCATTTGTCACCGCCTCCGAGACCGCCGTTTTCACATCCTCCAGCTCCTCCATCGTCGGATTCATCCGACTCATGAAGACTGCCGCTGTGACACGGGCAAACTCCTCGTTCGATGAATGGCTGTCTATCTCCAGGTGCATCCACGTGCCATTCTTCTCTGCTTGTCTCTGTTCATTCTGTTCAAATTTTCTGTATTCTTCTGAATTTTTTATTTTTTTAAGTTTTCCTTTCACTTCCGTTTCTGATACAGATATATCATCCGCATACATATTCATCTCTCCTTTAATGTCTCCCATCCAGTGCCTCCTCTCTCGTCCGGTACGACTGCACCAAACGATACACGCCGCCGATCCGCAAAATCCGGCGCATCCGCTCGCCTGCCCCGTACACCGCCACCGTGCCGCTGCTACCCTCCATCTGCTTATACCGGTTGAGAATTACACCGATCCCGGAACTATCCATAAATTCCGTCCCTGAAAAATCAAAAATAATCCGGTTAATATAATTTTCCGCCAGAAGCAGGTCTGTTTCATATTTGAGTGTCAGGCAGTTATGATGATCTACCTCCTTCGGCAGATGAATCACCAGCGCCGAATCGATCGCTTCGTATGTAAACATATTTCGTTCCATATCAGGATTCCCCCTTTTTCGATTTTTTATGCAGCCTTTTCCTATATACCTAAAAAGAATGTGCTTTGGCACATTCGGGCGTCTCGCGCGGTCGCTTGCGACATGTTTCTGCTTCGCGCAAGTGCGCATCCTCGCGGAGCGTTTTTTGTTTCATAGGACGTAATTTCCTATGAAACAAAAAAGCACCGTAAAGTTTTTATCTTTACAGTGCTTTTCTTCTTAATTATCTGCCGTATTATATTTGTACTTACTGCGCCGCTTGCGTCTCCACTCCGCTGCCTGCTGCCGTTTCATCCGCCGCAGTCTCTCCCTGACTGATGATGGACTGACCTGGAACTGCAGCCTGCTGGTTATCCGGCGCAAGCTCGGCGAGCTGCTGTCTTGCCTTGTCCGCCTGCTCGGAATCCGCATACTGGGTCACAATCTGCGTAAACATTTCGACCGCCTTGTCTGTCTCGCCCTGTGCCCGGTAAATCATACCCATGCTGAAGATAACCTTCGGGTTTGCCGGACGGATCGCCAGACAGGTCTGGTAATCTGCCAGTGCTTCCGCCATACGGCCTGCCGACCACATCGTGTATGCCAGATCCTCCAGCGTCTGGTAGCCATTTGTCTCGATGTCCTGCTTTACCCCGTTGGCAATGGAAACGACCGTCTCGTCCGTAAATAACGACGGATCAAAGCCCTCATAATAGGTAACCGCCTCTGCCAGGTTATTGTTGCGGTATGCCTGCAGCATTTTGACGAGCTTCGCATACTGGTTCAGAACGCTGTCATTGCTGTTGAGCATCGTATCCAGCTTGTTCTCCGCCTCTTCTTTGTCCTTTTTCGAGGTCTCAATGCTCTCATTTAAACTGTCAATCTCTTCATTTTTCTGATTGAGCTGCTCGTTGTACTGGAGCATTTCCTGCGTATGTGCATTATTTGCCTGCTTAATCTTGGCTGGCATCACCAGGAAAAAGATAACTGCCGCGCCCAAAAGCAGTCCCGCGCCGATATTGAGCACCGACTGCAGTCCCGTATTCTCCTTGTACGTCGGCGGCATAATGACATCATCATCCTGCATCTGGCGGTGGGAAAATGCATTTTTCAGCTTTCTCCGCTCGATATCCGCCTTGCCGGTATGTTCCTTAACAATCTCCATATACCAGTTCGCCTTGGGATTGTTTTTATCAATCTTGAGTACCTTATACAGGGATTTGCCCGCTTTCGTATAATCCTCATGACTAATATGCAAAAGAGCCAATAGAAGATGCGCTTTTACAAATCTCGGATTAGCTTCTACAACTCTTGTAAGCTGTAAGGTCGCCAGATCGTCGCTTCCGGTCTGCGCCTGCAGAAGCGCCTGATTATATTTCTGAATCGTCGCGCTCGCCTGATCCAGACGATCCTGCTTGCGCTGAATCTGGTCTAAATAATAATCAGCCCGGTTATCCTGCTCCTTAAAGTTCATGCTGATAACCCACTGCACCAGCGCCTCCGACACCTCACCCATCTCATAATAGATAAGTCCGAGAAGATTTCTGGCATCAATATGATACTTGTTCAGGTTCAGGCATTTTTTCAGATACTCGACCGCCCCTGTTAAATCCCGTCTCTTTGCCCGTTCCAGCCCGGCATTGTAAAAGCTGTTGGAAATCAGGCGAATTTTTCTTGTTCGATCCATCATGTCCGCCTATTCCTTCATATGTTTTAAAAGTTCCATCATAATATCCGACATATCTGTCAGGTCACTCTTCACGATCGCCTCGCCGACCTCCTCGACCTCCAGACTCGGTTTAAAATGTTCGATTTCTTCTTCGAAATTGATTGTCATTCCTTCGCCACTCATGTTTTTCCTCCAGAGTTTCTTCCTTTATTACATGGATATACATTCCCGCTAATCTTACACCATTCTGGCGGTGCTGTCAAATCCAGTTCGGGAAATCTTTTTCTCCAGCTCTCCGATTAAATACAAAGAACCCACACAGAAGCAGGTATCCTCCGGACGTTTTTCCTGAACCAGTGTCTGATAAGCTGTTTTTACATCTGGTATACTTTGAACCTCACAGCCATCTGCCACCCGGTGTGCTGCTTTTTCCATCGCCTCCATCGAAAGTGCCCGCGATGTATATAAATGAGTCAGCACCAATCGATCCGGCTTCAGTTTCCGCATCAGTGTTTCCAGCATCGATTCATAATTTTTATCTGAAACGGCTGCAAACAGCAGAAAAATCCGACCATCTTTCCCGGACTCTTCTCTTCTGCGCGCTGCCACCTCTGCCGCCGCGCCCACAAACGCACGGATTCCGCCCTCATTGTGAGCGCCATCCAGATAAACTCCGTCCTGGATCTCCTCCATGCGTCCGTGCCATACTGCATTCCGGATGCCCGCTGCCGCTGTCTCCCCGTCCACTGCAAGAAGCCGTGCCGCCTGGTAAGCGATGCAGGCGTTGACCGCCTGATATTCCGCTTCGAAGGGAATAAACAGACGCTGGCTTTTCTCTTTTATCATCAGGCTCATCCCGCCATGTCCCCGCCGAAGATCCGTATACACTTGCGGGCTGATCGGATATGCCGGACAGGAAAGTTGCGACGCCCGATTTCTGATAACTGCTGAAGCCTCCGCATCCGTATCATCGTACACCACCGGCACATTTTTTTTCAGGATTCCCGCCTTTTCGCCCGCGATCTGTGTCACCGTGCCGCCCAGGTATTCCATATGGTCAAGGCTGATCGAAGTGATAACCGTAAGCGCTGGATGCTCGATGCAGTTCGTTGCATCCAGCCGTCCGCCAAGCCCCGTTTCCAGAATGACATACTCCGGCTTTTTCCGGCGCACCATCCACATGAACATCAAAAACAGATATTCAAAATACGTCGGACGCCCCAGTCCTTCCTGCTCAAAATGAACATATGATGCCTTAACCGCCTCAAATGCCTCCAGGAACAGTGCATCGTCTGCTTCCTGTCCATCAAAGGAAAAACGCTCCGTCACGCGCACCAGATGAGGAGACGTAAACCGCGCCGTCCGCTTCCCGGCTTTCTGCAAAACCGCATCGAGAAACGAGCAGACCGACCCTTTTCCATTTGTTCCGGCCACATGTACGATTCTTTCCTCCTGCGGCAATGCATTCAGGTATGAAAGCATCCTGCGAAGCCCCTCCGCCGTATGTTTTTCACTGGTAAATTTCGGTATCTCATTCAGATATGCATCTGCCGCTTCTACCGTCCATTCTTCTTGTCTCATGGCATGAAATATCCTTTCCTGGCAAACGGAAACGGCAGTACGAACTCTGCCGTCTGCCGCCTTGTCTTTTGTATGTTATTATTTTATATCATTTGCGGAGATCGTGCAAGTGGTTATATAGAATAAAGGCTGTACCGTTACTGTTCACAGATAGGGATTTTCTGAACTGAAATTTCCGTACGACACAGTTCTGATTGCAGATTTTGCCAATTTAAAAAGTGAAGCATCGGCAAAATCCAAGGTATTTCCAATTATACAAGAAACCCCTCTTGATAATCAAGAGGGGTTCCACTCATCAGCTCCCTGCCGGACTTGAACCGGCGACCTACGCATTACGAATGCGTCGCTCTACCAACTGAGCCAAGGAAGCATTTTAATTTGAAAAATGCTCTGGAAAACCCAAAGCAACTTTCGATGACCTGTCCGGGAATCGAACCCGGGTTTATGCCGTGAGAGGGCGTCGTCTTGACCGCTTGACCAACAGGCCGTATGTTTTATAATAGAATCGAGGCGACGTGATTCGAACACGCGACCTCTGCGTCCCGAACGCAGCGCTCTACCAAACTGAGCCACGCCTCGATTACATGACGTAGTATAATATAAATCCAGGAAAATGTCAACACCTTTTTTGAAGAATTTTTAAAAATATTTATTATGTTTAATATTTCGCTATAGTTGCTTGTGTTTGCTCAATTCAATAAATTTATATTTACTTCATCAGCTTCTGAATCGTCTTGCACAGCTCCTCAACCGCTTCTTCCCCATTTCCCGCCTCTATATCATCGACCACACAGGTTTTGATATGGTTGGACAGCAGGACTTTGGAAAAACTGTTCAGCGCCGCCTGAACCGCTGATACCTGGTTTAATATATCGACGCAGTATCGCTCGTCTTCCACCATCGCCTTCACACCGCGCACCTGTCCCTCGATCCGGTTTAAACGTTTCAGCAGATCTTTTTCTTCGGTCAGGTTTCTGTGTTTGTGGCGTTCCGTCTCTCCTCCCTGACAGACCTGCGCTTGTGATTCACATTTACAACAGCCCATGCTTTTCTCCTATCTTTTATCAAAATGCTGCGAAATGGCATATTAATTCCACCATTTCGCAGCTTTTTTCATCCTACTGAATCGAGTCCACCTTATAATCCTGTGCCTCAACCGCCTCTTTCAACGTATCGTCCGCCACATCCGCACTCATGCTTACGACCGCGGTTCCTTTCTCATGGCTGACCTCTGCGCTCTCCACGCCTGCCAGTGCCTCCAACGCCTTCTTTACGCGTGCCTCACAGTGTCCACACATCATTCCTTCGATATTCATTGTCTTTGTCATCGTTATTCCCTCCATATTTATATGATTTTTTTGATTCTCACTTTTTTGCAATTCTTTTGAAACAGTTTCATTTTCATTTGCTGTTTGCCCAATTGACCGGGTGTCTTCTGCCTCCGTCCTAACTGCACCTGCGTTTTCTGCTTTATCTCCGCCTTTATTAGCAGCCTTCTCAGCCCTCTTCCGCATCGGATGATCCTTCGATGCATCGTGCATCTTAAACAGATTCAGCCGCAGCGCGTTCGTCACTACGCAGAAGCTGGATAAGCTCATCGCTGCAGCGCCGAACATCGGATTTAATTTCCATCCAAAGATAGGATACCACAAACCGGCTGCAAGTGGAATACCCACAACATTGTAAAAGAATGCCCAGAACAGGTTTTCGTGAATATTTCGAAGCGTCGCACGGCTTAGACGGATTGCCGCCGGAACATCACTCAAACGGCTCTTCATCAACACCACATCCGCGGCATCAATCGCGATATCTGTACCGGCTCCGATCGCGATACCTATATCGGCACGCGTGAGCGCCGGAGCATCATTGATACCATCACCGACCATTGCCACCTTACCCTGTTCTTTCAGGCTGCGGATGACACTCTCTTTCCCATCCGGAAGTACTCCGGCAATGACTTCATCCACACCAGCCTGTGCCCCAATCGCACGGGCGGTCCGCTCATTATCTCCGGTCAGCATAACCACACGGATTCCCATGTTCTGTAGTTCCTTGACCGCCTGCGGGCTGTCTTCCTTGATGACATCTGCCACGGCAATCATACCAGCCAGACGACCATTTTTCATAAAGCACAGCGGCGTCTTTCCTTCCGATGCCAGACGCTCAAAGGATGCCTGTTCCTGTGCGGACACCGTCGTATGTCCGCTGATATAGGAAAAACTTCCGCCTGCCAGTGAAGCGCCGTCTAACGTACCGGAAAGTCCATTACCCGGCAGCGCCTGGAAATCAGCCGCCTCCGGCGCATCAATCTGCTGTTCTTTTGCATAGAGAAGAACAGCTTTCGCCAATGGGTGCTCACTCTTCTTTTCCAGGGAAAGCGCCAGGCTTACCAGCTCCTTCTCAGTCACACCTCCAGACGGGATGACGTCGGTCACACGCGGCTCGCCGCTGGTGATCGTACCCGTCTTATCAAGCGCTACAATGTCCATTTTTCCGGTTTCTTCCAGCGAAACAGCTGTCTTGAACAAGATTCCGTTTTTCGCGCCCATGCCGTTGCCGACCATAATCGCAACCGGCGTAGCCAGTCCCAGTGCACACGGGCAGCTGATAACCAGTACGGAAATACCTCGCGCCAGTGCGAATCCAAACGTCTGTCCTGCCAACAGCCAGATAATCGTTGTCACCACTGCGATCGTGATAACCGCCGGGACAAACACGCCGGAAACCCGATCTGCAATCTTGGCGATCGGCGCTTTCGTCGCCGCCGCGTCGCTGACCATGCGGATGATCTGCGACAGGGAGGTATCTTCACCGACTCTGGTCGCCTCACAGCGCAGATAACCAGACTGGTTGACCGTTGCCGCCGAAACCGGGTCACCCTGTGCCTTATCCACCGGAATACTCTCGCCGGTCAGTGCTGCCTCGTTGACCGCGCTTGTTCCTTCCAGGACCACACCGTCCACCGGGATATTTTCACCTGGGCGTACAACAAATACATTACCCTTCTTTACCTCGTCAATCGGAACCTTTGTTTCCACTCCATCCCGGATGATAACAGCTGTCTTCGGTGCCAGTTTCATCAGTCCCTTTAAGGCATCCGTCGTTTTTCCCTTGGAACGCGCCTCCAGCATTTTTCCGACTGTGATCAGCGCCAGAATCATTGCCGCCGACTCAAAGTAAAATTCATGCATGTAGGACATAACTGCCGTGTCGTTGCCCTTTAACTGGGCGTCCGTCATCGCAAACAACGCATATGTGCTGTAGATAAACGACGCGCCGGAACCAAGTGCTACCAACGTGTCCATGTTCGGGGCGCGGTGTAAAAGTCCCTTGAAACCGCTGATAAAGAATTTCTGGTTAATCACCATGATAATTCCGGCCAAAAGGAGCTGCAAAAGTCCCATCGCCACATGGTTGCCATCCATAAAGTGCGGCAGCGGCCAGCCCCACATCATATGTCCCATCGACATATACATAAGGACTGCTAAGAATCCCAGCGATGCGATCAGACGGTGTTTTAAGACCGGCGTCTCCCGATCTTTTAAGGCGTCCTCTGCCTCCGACGCGCTCTGCGCCTGCGCTGCAGTGCCCTGTCCTTTCAGGGATGCGCCATATCCGGCATCTTCCACCGCATGAATCACGGTCTCCGGGGGCACATCGCCCTCGACGCCCATCGAATTTGTCAGCAGGCTGACCGAGCATGCCGTGACACCCGGCACTTTCGATACTGCCTTTTCAACCCGGCTGCTGCATGCCGCGCAGCTCATGCCGGTTACTGTATATTGCTTCATGGTCTCCTCCTATCTCTTAACTGCCTTTATAATATACCCCCATAGGGTATATGTCAACCCCAATTTCATTTATGATCTCTTTTTCTCAACAAAATAATAATGGACGCAAAAAGACTCTGTCCGGAGAATTTCCCCTTACAGAGTCTTTTATACATTCGCATCCATGCCGCCCTTTTGCGGGCATAGACATTATTCCATTTTTATCTGCGCATCATCCAAACAGCACGCCCAGCACGCCGTAGGACAGAATCGACATAATCACCGTCGCCAGCGCGATACCGACTAAAATCGCGCCAAATGCCTTGCCAAATTTCATGTGGAGCAGGGATGCCACCAGCGCGCCTGTCCATGCGCCGGTTCCCGGAAGCGGGATGCCGACAAAGAGCATCAGCCCCCAGAACTCATATTTCTCGATCTGCCCTTTTTTGCTCATCGCTTTGCGTTCCAGCCACAGCGCAATACCACGGAAACACGGAACCTTCTTCATCCACTCCAGCACATGGCGGATCAGAAGCAGGATAAACGGGATCGGCAGGATATTTCCCACGATACAGATCGGGATCGCCCGCAGGATCGGCACGTTTAAGAGTGCCGGTGACGCAGCCAGAAGCCCTCCTCGAAGTTCCAGAATCGGAATCATCGAGATAATGAAGATAATTGCCTCCTTCGATATGACTCCGGATAAATTAGCTGTAAACCATTGTACCAGTGAATCCATAAATTATGCCTGCTCCCCGCTGTTATTTTCATTCTGTGCCGCAGTATCGGTGGTGTTCTCCGAAACAAAGTCCGAAGCATCCGCGGAATCCGCGTCTGGGCCAGCCGTGCCTTCTGTTTCTGCGTTGTCAACCGCCTTATCTGCTGCGGCTTCATCCTTCTCTTCAAAGATAGTCTCCTGCATCTCCTCCGGTTCTTCCGGCTCATGCACATCTGCAGATGTCGTCGAATCCATCGGCGCACCGCACCGGCTGCAGAATGCCGCATTTTTCTCCACCTTTGCGCCGCACTCCGCGCAGACTCTTGTGCCCTCTAACTCGGCAATCTCATCCTCCAGGGACGCAATCTTCACAAGCCCAGCCTGGATAGCGTGGAACTCATCTGCAAATTTCCCTTCCAGCTCGCCCTCATGTCTGTCATAGTATGCTTTTCCCAGTGTGATATATGCCTTATTAATCTTATCTTTCTCGGCGGACAACTTCGATTTCAGCTGTAATACGCCTGTAATGTCCTTTACCCGGTTAGCAGCTTCCTTGCTCTTATCGCTGATCACCTTTCCAAGCTCATCGAAAAATGCCATATTTCTTCCTCCTCTGCGGGATATGTACGCCTCAAATTTCGTTCTGCCTGATGGGACAGCGCATCGCTGTTCTAAATGCAACGGCAGGTTCATGCAAAACCAAGGCATCTGATATTTTCTCATAACGATTCAGCCGGTTTTTGCATCAAATACATAAACCGGCTGAACCGCTACGTTTCCCCCTATTTTAGCCCCTACAGGGGAGAAAGTCAATCTTTTGCATCCCTGAATCAACTCCAGGCAGCTTTTTTAATACGCAAACACCCGGTTCAGCCGCATCAATTCCGGTGTCAGGCCAAAGGTCGATTTCACAAACTCCGGAACCTTGCCATAGCGGAACGAGCGCTGGTAGATGCCATACTGACCCGATTCATCCATTTCATAGTCCGCCGCATATTCCCCATCATACAGGACATTCTGACCGGCATCCACCGTATATGTCTGACCTATCTCATTTTCCTCCATTGAATTTACCGAATCCCTCAAATCATCCTCTGAAACTGCCCCTGTGTCCTCTGTACCGGACACATATACTGCAATATTGATCCCCTGATATGCCTCCGCCATTTGATTGATCTGCACCATATCATCCGAAGCGGAGTTTGCAAGAATTTCTGCAATCTGTTCCGGATCTGTAATCGTCACCTCGCGTCTGCTGTTATTCTGAAGATACTCCCGCTGGCGTTTTCCAAGCTCTGTATCTGCCGGTGCCAGCTGATCCTCCGGAATCTTGCCGCCCTGATACTGAAGCACGATTTTTTCTGTATTTTCCGGCGTCACCTTGCTGCCGACCTCGGTACCACACTGTTTCAGAATCGCGATCGTCTCCTGGAAGGACGGATAAATCGGGTAATAATCAAACTGGTTAAATGTGTCATAATAGCCGCCATTTTTACGAATCACATCAATCATCGCCTGCATCTCATTTGTCTTAAACTGAATCTCCGCGATCGGCATCTCCTCCCGGCGCATATCCGGCGTCAGAGCCATCAGCTCTTTCTGGTATGCAGCAAGAAGTGCCGCCTTCGTCTGCTCATCCGGAAGCTTCACATGGCTGCAGTCCTCTTCCTCTTTGTAATTGATGCCTGCGGCATCGTCTGCCTGTAGGGACAGCACCGGGTACATTCCCAGTTTATAGCTCTGATTTTCATAAATGGAATCTAGCTGTTCCCGCAGCTCCGATACATTGATCGTGCGGTAATTACGGTAAACGGTTTTTCCATTGTTCAGATGCCAGGACAGCACGATCGAATCATAGCGTGAATCCAGATCCGCCTCACTCATCCAATCCTGTCCGCCGTTCAAATGCTTCCGCTGTCTGGAAGCTGTCTCGATGCCCTGCGCGCCAATTTCCCGCAGGACACGGATTCCATCCTCATCCGAGATCTGCATTTTATCTGCCACATCTCCCTGGGACGCCCATTCCATTCTAACACTGTAGCCATCCCTATACATTCTCGGAGTCACATGGTAAGCCCCTGCCGCATTGTTGTCCAGCGCATCACAGTAAATACCCGCGTATGCAACCTTGTCAGCATCCGGCAGATAGCTGTCATATCCTGCCACATCCAGGCGGAACCCTAAGAAAATGGCTGCCACTGCCACCGCACTGATGACAAGCTGTCTCTTATGTGCAAACAAGCTCTTAAAATCGAAATGATAGATAATTTCGATCAGGCAGCTGGTGATGAGCAGTCCGCAGATCAAGCCAAACACGGTCCAGATATCATCATTCAGGATTGACCGGAAAATCATTCCGGAAAACAGTGTGATCGGCACAACCAGAAGGAAACGGATCACCGGCTCACTTACCTTAAATGCCATCGCTCTTCCAGCCGCCTCAGACGGGCGTTTCCGGTACAGGAACATTCCCAGGCCAAAGAGCAGGGCTGCCACTGCCAATGCAATGACTGCCATCCGGGTGGGATGATCCGAACCAGTTGCCGTGCCGTACCAGAAAACCGGTGAGGTTCGCTCGCACCAGCGCAGCAGAAAATTGCCATTGTCATAAAACGTCATGAAGTATTCGGAAAAATACGTCGATACCACTGCAGCCACACCCGGTCCCCAGCTAAAAAACACGCCGGTTCCCAGTAAACCCACGATCAGATTGCCTGTCAGAATCACTGCCAGCACAACCGTCATGTACACCAGTGTAAAAAAGCACATATGCTGTATATACCCAATCAGCAGGGTTCCCCATGAAAATGGTGCGCCCTTTACCTGCAGCATCACTCCTGCCGCCAGCAGAAATACCAGATACGGGACTGCCAGATACAGGATACCGTCCAGGCAGGTCACAGTATAAAGCATTTCACGGCTGATCGGAAGGCTGTGAAAAAAATCCGTTTTCTTTTTCGAATGGAGATACGAAAAACCGGACGCTGCCAGCACCACCGCCGTCACAATCAGGATAAATACCAGCATTGCATTCTGGATCGAATACATATGCAGCATCTCATTGGTCAGCTTTAATTTTGCTTCTGCTAACGCCGCTTCGACGCTCAGATCTTTAGACAAGTTATCCGGACGCAGCATTATGCTGGTTTCCAGCGCTGTCAGGACTGGAAACAGAAAGAAGCACAAAAGTGCGGTAAGCGCCACGCTCCAGAGACGCTGCTTCGTATTTTCTCTCATATATTTAAAAAACAAGCCTTTTGATGTCATAACCAGCCACCTCCGTTTCACTGATAAAGATCTCTTCCAGGGAAAGCGGTATCATTTCAAAAAACACCGGATGATACGCCTGTAAAATTGTCTGAATCTCTTCCCGTTTTCCGCGCACAGTAAGCGTCAGGAGACTTCCCCTCTGTTCCGTCTTTATAATATCGATTCCCTGCAAATCGCTGCTCCCCACTCCCGCCGGAAGCACACACTGAATCTTGTGAATATTTAACTTCATATCGTCCAGATCCTTTGAGAGAAGCATTCCTCCCTTGTGAAGCAGACCTACATGGTCGCAGATATCTTCCAGCTCCCGCAGATTATGGGAGGCGATGACCGGCGTGAGGTTCCGCTCCTCGATATCATTGGCAAAAAGACTCTTGACCGTCTGCCGCATGACCGGATCCAGCCCGTCAAACGTCTCGTCGCAGAACAGATAATCGGTTCCCGCGCAGATGCCCAGCAGCACGGCGAGCTGTTTTTTCATACCCTTCGAAAAGGTCTGCACCTTCCGCCGGCTTTCCAGTTCAAAATTCTTTAGCAGTTTATCAAACCGGGCTGCATCAAACTTCGGGTAAATCCCCTGATAAAATACTTTCATGTCTTCCGCCGTTCCATTGCTTAAGAAATACGGCTCATCCGGGATATAAAAGCATCGTGCCTTTACCTTTGTATTCTCAAATACTGTCTCATCATCAACCGTAATGCTCCCTTCGTCCGGCTTTAAAATACCGGCTGCCATCCGCAAAAAGGTACTTTTTCCGGCGCCGTTAGTTCCGATCAGACCAAAGACACTTCCATTGTGAATCTCCGCATGGATATGATCGACTGCCACTGTATCATAAAAACGCTTCGTCAGATTCTCAGCCTTTATCATTCCTGTTTCCTCCTTCCTCACTTCCATAGCTCTGGATGACCTGCTCCTGGAACTCCAGCATCGTGATGCCGGTTCCTTTTGCATCCCGGATCAGAAGTTCCAGCTGATCCCAGATCTCCTGCCGCTTCCTCTCCCGAATCTGCCGGTTATCCGCCACAAAACTGCCCCTGCCCTTAACCGAATAAATATATCCCTGGCGTTCCAGCTCTGCATACGCCCGCTGGATCGTATTCGGATTCATCGACAGCTCCGTTGCCAGACTCCGCACGGATGGAAGCTGACTGTCCTGCTCCAAAATCCCCCGGACCATCAGATCCGACAGCTTCTCAACAATCTGCTCATAGAGAGGTCGTCGATCTTTATAATCAATCAGAATCACGCTCACATTCTCCTTTCCTCCATTCTGCCCTGTATCAAAAATCATAAGTGTATTAGTTCATTTAATACAGTTATAGTATACAAAAAGGGCAGCCGATTGTCAACCGACTGCCCTCTTACGATTTTCTTAACAACCTTTTCGGTTATATCCGAATAGAAACAAACTTCTGCAATCAAAGATTGATTACTGAGCCTGTGTCTCCTCAGCTGCCTCAGTCTCTTCTGCTTCAGCCTCAGTCTCCTCAGCTGCCTCAGTCTCTTCCTCAGATGCCTCTTCGGTCTCTTCCTCGGAAACTTCCTCAGTCTCTTCTGTTTCAGCCTCGGTCTCCTCAGCTGCCTCAGTCTCTTCTGCCTCTACAGTCTCCTCTGCTGCTGCAGTTGTCTCCTCTGCTTTGCTGCCGCAAGCGGTCAGAGCAGATGCTGCTACCATTGCACTCATAACTAAGATTGCTGCTGTTTTTGTAAGATTCTTTCTCATAATTATTCTCTCCTCTTTAAAACATACGATTTATGTTTTCTTGTACCTCATCGGTACGTGACCTATAATAAAAACAAATTATGTCCAAAATATGAATAGATAATTAACATTCACTAAATAAATCCCGTATTTCTTACAAAAATCGAAAGTTTTCGTAAGAAAAGTCCTTGTTTCTGTTGACTTTACATTATTTTTTAAGGTCTTTAAATCTTAATATATATGCAGCAGTTTTCTCGTTTCAATGCTGTTTTTTCCCGATTTCCGGCTTATTTTTATTCTTTTTTCGTTTCTTTATGAACAAGGTTCTCGATTTTGTGTTTACGATTTGTTCACAATTTAGCCAAATTTGAACGGTTGGAACCGAACTGAAATTCCGTCATATATTTCCGGTAGCGAAGCGGCAGATGCATCCGCTGACAGGCTGGATTTTCCCGCTCCTTAATTCCTATCTGATGAAAAAATGCACTCCAGAGCGCCGCATATTCGCTCTGATCGGTTCTCCCGGAAAGCGCCTGCAGGGGTTCTGTCTCAGCCCCACGCATCATATACCACCGCCCCTTTCCTGTCCAGACTCCCGCTTCCTGGTGATTTTTATCATAGATAATAAATGGTTCCGAGGGCAGGCGATCTGTAAAATACGGCATCAGCAATGCCGTCACCCGGTTTTTCGGACCAATCTCAGAAAATAGTACATGATCGGAATATTCTGCAAACCGCAGAAATTCTGTCTGCAAATGCGCTTCATTGGCAACCGCACGGTTGATCTGAAAGACTGTCTGCACCGCCGGTATCTGTAAATTTTCCGTGATACGTCTCCCTGCTGCCCCTGCGCTAAACCCACAGACCAGAAAGCGGTAGACCGCCTCTGCCCGATCCTCCCGCTCACTCAGCGCCGTGCGGTAAATCCAGCTGTACGCCAGTTCTGACAGGGATCGACGCACCGAGCGCACGACTTTCTGTGCCTTGAGCCGATCCACCGCCACCTCTCGGTACTCCGAAAACAGGCTGTAATTATATTCGCCCTGTACTTCCAGCCGCACGTTCTCATGCCCTAAGCGGCTGTTCCAGGCATCATATACTCCTGTGAATATACCTTCTGGACTGTCTTCGCATACAAATACAACCATTTTTCTCTCCTCCGTCTGCTTCATGCCTGCGCCATATGAAAATCATCAAACAGCGACATCTGGCGGTACAGCCCGCTCTGTGACAACTGCCACTGCTTCCGCTTCTCTTCACTGATTAGCTGTGCCGCGATCGCATCCTCATGGATCTGCACCGGGTACATCATCCGCCCTGAACAGGTAATGAAGTATACTGCCCGCTTCAGCACAACTCCCATCTTCTTCAAATCTTCAAACCGAAGCGCCACCTGTTTTCTCGTTGCGACAATCCGCATCGCAGACTTTACCCCGATGCCCGGAACACGCAGAAGTGTCTCATACGGTGCCCGGTTTATCTCCACCGGAAACTCACCCAGATTCTGCAGCGCCCAGTCGCACTTCGGATCCAGAAACACATTAAAATTAGGGTGCTTTTCACTCAGAAGTTCCGATGCCCGGAAGCCGTAGTAGCGCATCAGCCAGTCCGCCTGGTACAGACGGTGTTCCCGCAGAAGCGGCGGTCCGTCCGGAAGATCCGGAAGCAGGCTGTCCTCATTCACCTTGATAAACGCCGAATAAAAGACCCTCTTTAATCCAAAATTCCGATACAGCGCTTCCGCGACCGCAACCATCTGATAATCACTCTCCGGAGTCGCCCCGACAATGAGCTGTGTGCTCTGACCGCCGGGGACGAAATAATTCTTGCGGTTTGAGATATTTCCCAGTCCGAAACTGCCATAGATCGATCGTCCTGGGATGACACGGGGGATCTCCGGTGTATGTGTCCTTCCAACCCTTTCATCCATTTTCCCCGGCTCTTTCGACCTCATAAATCCTTTTACCTTGTCTCCATTCCGCCCCCAATCCATCTTTGTCTCTGTCTGATTCGGACTCAGAATTCCCTTGTCAGCCTGCAGACATTCCCTTTCCCCTTTTCCTATCGCTTTACCACCAATTCCATTTCTCCCGTCTCCCGGAATCTGAATTTCTCCGCGCTCTTTCTGCGGAAGCCATGCCCCTCTGCTCTCCAGACGCCCTTCCTGCTCCAGCTGTCTCGCGATCCCAGTCTGGATCTGGCGCATCGGGCGCAGTATCTTGTCCCGCGTCTTTCCCGGTGCCAGGCGCGCCAGACCATCAGCCGTCGGAAGCTCCAGATTCACACTCATCCGGTCCGCCAGAAAGCCCACTCTCTCAATCAGCTCCGGATCTGCCCCCGGAATTGCTTTCACATGGATGTAACCGTTAAATCGATGGACGCGCCGAAGGCGGTACAAGGTCTGATACAGCAGTTCCATCGTGTGATCCGGTGTCTCCAGCACACCGGAACTTAAAAACAATCCCTCTATATAGTTGCGCCGGTAAAATTCCATCGTCAGACGGCAGACCTCCTCCGGCGTAAAGGAGGTACGGACCGTGTCATTGCTCCGACGGTTGACACAGTAATGACAGTCATAGATGCACTGGTTCGTAAATAAAATTTTCAGCAGGGAGATACAGCGCCCATCCGAGGCAAAACTGTGGCAGATGCCGTCCACCCGGCTGTTTCCAAGAAAGCCTTCCTTTCCCTTTCTACCCACGCCGCTGGATGTGCAGGCGGCGTCATACTTCGCCGCATCCGATAAAATACTTAACTTTTCTTCGATTGAAAGATTTTCCTGTATCAGCATGAGGTTCTGCCTCCTCCCGTTTCTCGAACATCCGTTCTGTATTTATCATATCACACCCTCTTTTTAAATGCAAGCTGTTTTTCGAACGCACATTCTATCATCACGCACACTGTATCCGAGTCTTTCCAATTCTACGCAAAGCGTTGTTAAACTTCCTCTTAAAATATAATTTCGATAACACATGACAATATTTCCGATTGTTTTCCTCGCAAGCCGCGTTTATAATAAAGAAAGATTGAAGGTATAAAATGAATTATTCTTATAGGTAGGATGAAGGAGGAGTTTACAATGGCTATTTTAGTTACTGGAGGCGCCGGTTACATCGGCAGTCATACCTGCATCGAACTTTTAAACGCCGGATATGAGGTCGTTGTCATGGACAACCTTTACAATGCCAGTGAGGAAGCGCTGCGCCGCGTGGAGAAAATCACCGGCAAGCATGTAACCTTTTACAAGGCAGATATGCTGGATCGCGAGGCAGTCAATGAGATTTTTGAGAAAGAATCCATCGATTCGGTCATTCATTTTGCAGGCTTAAAGGCAGTCGGAGAATCCGTTGCGAAGCCACTGGAATATTACCACAACAATATCACCGGAACCTTGATTCTCTGCGACGTAATGCGCAATCATGGCGTCAAGAAAATCATTTTCAGTTCCTCCGCTACCGTATACGGAGATCCGGCATTCGTCCCGATCACCGAAGAATGCCCGAAAGGCAAAATCACAAACCCTTACGGTCAGACAAAGGGAATGCTTGAGCAGATTTTAACTGACCTGCACGTGGCAGATCCGGAATGGAATGTCGTTCTGCTCCGCTACTTCAACCCAATCGGTGCACACAAGAGCGGTCTGATCGGCGAGGATCCGAAGGGAATCCCGAACAACCTGGTTCCTTATATCGCACAGGTTGCTGTCGGCAAGCTGAAATGCCTCGGTGTCTTCGGCAATGATTACCCGACTCCGGACGGAACCGGTGTGCGCGATTACATCCACGTAGTTGACCTTGCAGTCGGTCATGTAAAAGCACTCCAAAAATTTAACGATAAGCCAGACGTATATATCTACAACCTCGGCACCGGCAAAGGCTACAGCGTACTCGATGTTGTCAAGGCTTACGAAAAAGCCTGCGGCAAAACAATTCCTTATGAAATCAAGCCACGCCGCGCCGGCGATATCGCAACCTGCTACTCCGATGCTACCAAAGCGAAAAATGAACTCGGCTGGGAAGCTCAGTACGGCATTGAGGAGATGTGCGCTGACTCCTGGAAATGGCAGTCGATGAACCCGAACGGATATCGGGACGCTGAGGACTAAGAGATGAAAAAGAATGTGCTTGGCACATTCTCGCGCCGAGCGCGGTCGCTTGCGACATGTTTCTGCTTCGCGCGAGTGCGCATCATTGGCACGTTAGTGCCTTTTTGTGTAATAGGGAATTCCAGAAAATTTCCTATTACATGACAAAAGCGGCTGACAGATGTCCATCCTAACATCTGCCAGCCGCTTTTTCTGTTCTTTATTTGTGTTCCGCAAATCCCCGCCGCATTTTTTCCAGCGCCCGCTTCTCGATCCGGCTCACATAAGAACGCGAAATCCCAAGTCTGGCGGCAATCTCCCGCTGCGTCTGTTCCTTTCCGCCAAACAGCCCGTACCGGCTGCGTAAGACGATTTTCTCTGTTTCTTTTAAACACGCTTCATAGGCGCGGTAAAGCTGTTCAATTTCCTGCTTTAAAATAATGGTTTCCAGAACTTCTTTTCCTTCTGCCTCCAGCACATCCATCCGGCTGACGGTTTCTCCGTCTTTATCTACCCCGATCGGGTCATATAACGAGATATCCTTTGCATATTTTTTACCAGCACGGAAGGTCATCAGAATCTCATTCTCGATACATTTCGCCGCATACGTCGCCAACCGCGATCCCCGCTCCGGATGAAACGTATTGACCGCTTTAATGAGCCCGATGGTGCCGATCGACAGGAGATCTTCCATTTCATAATCTGTACCCTGATATTTTCTGGTCACATGCGCCACCAGCCGTAAATTTCGCTCTATCAGAGTATTGCGTGCCTCATGGTCTCCCTCTTTCATGCGTTCCAGACAGGACCGTTCCTCTCCAGGTGTCAAAGGCTTTGGAAATGTATGCAAAGAAAAAGCCACCCTGAAGCTTACTTACTGATAGTTTATGCTTCGGTGGCTTTTCCAGTGCACCACTTGCTTTTCCGATTTTAGAAAGGGCGCTAAAAATCATACCATCCAGCCGGTTATAAATCCGCTGCGTGTGAACTACTCGGTAACTAAGTTACCAGAGCATCTGAAATCTGGCGG
>NZ_QTXO01000010.1:0-911 GCF_003461685.1 Clostridium sp. AF12-41
TGTGCAGTTTTGAAGGTATATAAAGAAGACCGTTGTACAGAAATGTACGACGGTTTTTTGTGTAATAGGAAATTTCTTGGAATTCCCTATTACACAAAAATGCACTAACGTGCCAATGATGCGCACTCGCGCGAAGCAGAAACATGTCGCAAGCGACCGCGCTCAGCGTGAGAATGTGCCAAGGTACATTTTTTGCCAAGATTATATGAGTTCTGAACCAGAAATTTAAGGATGCGTCATGCTGCTCATGCAGCGAGAAGACGGTAACATCCGATGAAAAGAATAGATTTTTCGATTTTTTTGAAAAAGTAGTTGACATTTAAAATATAATCGGTTATACTTATCTACGTTGTTGGAAAGCAATATTCCTCGATAGCTCAGTCGGTAGAGCACGCGGCTGTTAACCGCGCTGTCGTAGGTTCGAGTCCTACTCGGGGAGTTTTTTGATCCATATACTTTATGGACCTTTAGCTCAGTTGGTTAGAGCAACCGGCTCATAACCGGTCGGTCCCGGGTTCGAGTCCCCGAAGGTCCACTCTACCCAATATGAGGTAAATAAATAATTTAATATTTGGCCCGGTGGCTCAGCTGGTTAGAGCGCCGCCCTGTCACGGCGGAGGTCGTGGGTTCGAACCCCATCCGGGTCGTTTTGATACGACTGTTATAAATTGGTTCGCGTAAGCGGATTGAGGGACAGAGTATCGTAATGGGGTCTTAGCTCAGCTGGGAGAGCATCTGCCTTACAAGCAGAGGGTCACAGGTTCGAGCCCTGTAGGCCCCATTTCATTGTTGGAAAGTAAGAAGAATTTCTGGTTGTTATATCGATATAATTTGAAATGAATCAACAATAAAAGAAATTTAAAAAAATCTAAAAAACAGTTGACATTCTTCAGAATGAGTTGTATAATATG
>NZ_QTXO01000010.1:921-45382 GCF_003461685.1 Clostridium sp. AF12-41
TGATACGACTGTTATAAATTGGTTCGCGTAAGCGGATTGAGGGACAGAGTATCGTAATGGGGTCTTAGCTCAGCTGGGAGAGCATCTGCCTTACAAGCAGAGGGTCACAGGTTCGAGCCCTGTAGGCCCCATTTCATTGTTGGAAAGTAAGAAGAATTTCTGGTTGTTATATCGATATAATTTGAAATGAATCAACAATAAAAGAAATTTAAAAAAATCTAAAAAACAGTTGACATTCTTCAGAATGAGTTGTATAATATGACTTGTTCGTTAAGAATAAAAAGTATGTGTGTGTAGCTCAGCTGGATAGAGCACTTGGCTACGGACCAAGGTGTCGGGAGTTCGAATCTTCTCACGCACGTCGATTTCTCTGGTTGTCAGAGAGCAAAAAGCATCCTTTTGAGGGTGCTTTTTTTGTATAATAGGAAATTCCAAGGAATTTCCTATTACACAAAAATGCACTAACGTGCCAATGATGTGCACTTGCGCGAAGATGCAGGTTGTCGCAAGCGACGCGCTCGGCGCGAGAATGTGTCAAGGCAGCAACTGTTCACAGGTAGGAATTTTCTGAACTGAAAATTCCGTACGATACAGTTCTGGCAGCAGATTTTGTCGATTTAGAATGTGCAGTATCGGCAAAATCCCGTTGATGGGCACACGTGTGCGAACCGTAACCCTGAGCACATTCTTTATTCCGTTTACGACAGCCCGGAATTGACTTTTTACCGCATGACCGATATAATAATAGGGCTGTCCCTATCAAGGCAGATAGCTTTGCGGTTTCTATGAAAGACCGCGTGGAGGAATTATGAAAACAGAATATCTGATAAAAATTGGTTCTGTCGCTAAATGGCTGGTGCCGTTTTTTGCAGCGGTGGCGCTGCTGAACGCGTAGGTTTTAAGTGGGCAGAATAAAATAGAAAGGCTGGGAAGAAGCTGGGAGATGCATCACGGATTCTGACACAGCGGAAAGGAGAAGAGATGCAGTTAGTTCAGTTAGATATGAAGCAGATATCGAGCGAGGCAGAGATTTACGACTGCCTGGTCGGTCAGATGAATTTTACCAATGCCGATGAAAAACCGGAATGGATGAATGTGATTGAGATGAACGAGCGGGATCCGTATGAGATGGATACAGAAGAACAGCCGGAGGATCCGGAGTTTAAGAAAATTCTGGAGACACCGGAGAAGACATTGGATGGTCTGGTACAGATGCTGGCTGCCCGCCTGGCAGATGATTACTGCCTGGAAGTAATCCGGGATGAAGCGGCGGATGATGAGAAGAAAGAACTGGAAAAACGTCTGGAACGCGCACTGGAAGATGCGGCGCGCACAATCGATGAAAGAGACGGGAAATTGTATGCAATACTTGAGGATACAAAACCCATGGCATTCTCCGTTATCTGATGAGCCGGAAGAAGGATTGATTCCATGTGAGGTGGTTCGGTCTTCCCGGAAGACGATCGCCATCCAGATCACGGCGGAAGGACGCCTGGTACTCCGGATTCCGAGGAGGGCTTCGGTGCAGGCTGCGATGCGGTTTGCCGAGGAGCACCGCGACTGGATAGAAGTCCATTATAAAGAAGCGGTGGAACGCCAGAGGAACCGGAAAACATATGGAGCGGAAGAAATCCGAAATTTCACAGAAAAGCTGCGCCCGGTGCTCATGCACCGGGTTGCTTTATATGCGGCGTGCATGGGCGTAACCTATGGAAAAATCACAATCCGGAACCAGAAAACGCGTTGGGGAAGCTGCAGCGCAGCTGGAAACCTAAATTTTAACTGGCGGCTGGCACTTTTGCCGGAGGATCTGATGAATTATGTGATTGTCCATGAGCTGGCACACCGGCTGGAAATGAACCATTCCGCGCGTTTCTGGACGCAGGTGGAGAATATACTGCCGGACTGGCGGGAACGGCGCAGGCGGCTTAGGGAGTATGTGATATAGAAAAGAAGCACAGACATAGATGTACTCTCGGAATTTTTCTGTGCTTGATTTTGTGAGATGATTTTTTGTCAGTTGTGCCCAAATTTCTGAGGCGTTGGCGTTGCGTCCGCCTCTGAAATTCGGGTGCGGCTGGCGGAAAATCAGCCACAAAAGCAAGTGCAAAAAAGACTCCGAGAGTACATCTAGATAATAGGAGGAACAAAATGGCAGAAGAAGTCTGGATGCTTCAGACCAAGAAAGCAGATTTTAAGCAGATCGGGGCGCGGTTTCGGATCGATCCGGTTACGGCGCGTATTATCCGGAATCGTGGGATCGAAGGAGAGGCGGCGATCGACCGCTATTTAAATGGCACGCTGGATGATCTGTATGATCCGATGCTGTTAAAAGATATGGAGCATGCCGTTTCCATCCTGTGCGAGGCTGTGGATACTGGAAAGAAGATACGGATCGTCGGTGATTATGATATTGACGGCGTCTGTTCGACGTACATATTATTGCAGGCATTTGAACGGCTGGGCAGTGATGTAGATTTTGAGATACCGGATCGCATCAAGGATGGCTACGGAATCAATGAATCGATCATCGAACAGGCGCACGCGGACGGCGTGGAGGTGATTCTGACTTGTGACAATGGTATTTCCGCGTTCCATCAGGTGGAGCTGGCGAAGAAATATGGCATGACGGTTGTCATCACGGATCATCATGAGGTGCCCTTAGATGGGGAAAAAGAGAAGATTCCACCGGCGGATGCGGTGATCGATCCGAAACAGGCAGACTGTCCGTACCCATTTCCGGAGATCTGCGGCGCAGTGGTGGCGTACAAGCTGGTGCAGGTTTTATATGCCCGCCGGGGCGTGCCGCAGATGGAATGGCTGGATTTGCTTGAATTTGCCGCGATTGCGACGGTCGGTGATGTGATGAAGCTGCAGGATGAGAACCGGATTCTGGTAAAATACGGTCTTAAAAAGATGGCGCAGACCAAAAATCTAGGGCTTCGCAGACTGGCGGAGAAAAATAATCTTGATCTGGGGGCGATCACAGCATACCATATCGGATTTGTCATTGGACCGTGCCTGAATGCGGGCGGACGATTAAAAACGGCAAAGGAAGCGCTGGCGCTTCTGCGGGCGCAGAGTGAGGAAGAGGCGGAACGCCTGGCAGAGGAACTTAAGGAATTAAATGATACCCGCAAGGATATGACCGAGCAGGGGACTGAGGCGGCGAAGCTGCAGGTAGAGAGCTGGTACCAGAAGGACAAGGTGCTGGTGGTCTTTCTGCCGGAATGCCATGAATCGCTGGCGGGCATTATTGCAGGGCGTCTGAGGGAATATTATCAGAAGCCGGCGATCGTGCTGACGCGCGGCGAGGAGGCGGTCAAAGGCTCGGGACGTTCCATTGATGAGTACCATATGTTTAAAAAGCTGACAGAGGTCAGCGATCTGCTGCTCAAATTTGGCGGGCATCCGCTGGCAGCCGGGCTTTCGCTGGAAGAGAAGAACATTGACGAGTTCCGGCGCAGACTGAATGAAAATGCGGGGCTGACGGAGGAAGATTTTAAAGCGAAAGTCTGGATCGATGTGCCGATGCCGGTGGGATATGTGACAGAACGGCTTGTGAGAGAGCTTTCCTGTCTCGAACCGTTTGGACAGGGTAACGAAAAACCGCTGTTTGCAGAGAAATCACTCCGCATCCGGGCAAGCCGCGTGCTGGGGCGCAACCGGAATGTCGTAAAAATGACGTTGGAAGAGACAGACGGACACGCGATCGAGGCGCTATATTTCGGTGACGGAACGGCGTTTGAGGAAGAGCGCGCCGGACGGCGAGAGATCGACGTCGTGTATTATCCGGACATCAATGAGTACAATGGAAGAAAAACGCTGCAGGCGGTGATCCGCCGTTATAAATTCCGGGGGTAAATGGCATGATAACGAGAAAAGATGTGATGCCGGTCAATTTCCTGAAAAAAGAAAAATTTACCGGAAGTGATACCGGGATGCGCTACCGGATGGAGATGACAAAGCGCGAAGTACCGAAAGAAGACGGCGCAGATGGCGAGACGGTCGAGGAGACAGTCCTGACCGTGACATCGTGGCCGGAACCATATGGATACGACGCAACGCCGGAAGAGGAGAAGACCCGCGAGGAATTTCCATTTTCGGAAGAAGGAATTGTGAGCGGGGTAGAGTGGCTGAACGGGCAGCATGCGCGGTATGTGAAGCCTGAAAAATAGACGGTTGCGTGAACAGAAAGAGTGAAAAAGTAGAATGAGTTGGAAAAAGACATTTTATGAGGGGCTAAAGAGCGGTATCCCCATTGGACTGGGGTATCTGCCGGTCTCCTTTACGTTTGGCTTCCTGGCGGTGTCGGGCGGTCTGCCGGTCTGGGTAGCAGTTTTTATATCGCTGACGAACTTAACGAGCGCCGGACAGTTCGCAGGGACAAACCTGATTCTGGCGGGGGCTGGGTACTTTGAGGTGGCATTGACGACGTTTGTCATCAACCTGCGCTATATGCTGATGTCACTGTCCCTGTCCCAGAAGCTCGATGAAAAGACGGGAACCGGGGCGCGCCTGGCATTGGCATTCGGCATCACGGATGAGACGTTTGTCGTCAGTTCCCTGCATCCGGGCATTTTGAAAGCGTCGTATATGCTGGGACTTATCACGATGCCGATTCTGGGGTGGAATCTTGGAACCTGGCTGGGAGGCGCGATCTCGGCGGTTCTGCCGCAGGCGCTGCAGAATGCGATGGGAATTGCCCTGTACGCGATGTTTATTGCACTGATTCTGCCGGCGGCACGCAAATCGCGGTCGGTGTGCTGCGTCATCATTCTGGCAGTTGTGATGGTGTGCATTTTAAAATATGTTCCGGTTTTTGCCGGTATTTCCTCCGGTTTCCGGGTGATTCTGGTTACGATCGCGGCATCGGCGTTCGGTGCATGGAAATTCCCGCATGATCCGGACGGTAAAGAAGCCGGTCAGGACGAGAGTCAGAAAGAGGGGGCAGAATGATGAATACAGCAGAGGCAGCAGGAGCAGCCGGAACACTCGATATGAAATACGTGCTGACCTGTGTCCTTTTGATGGCACTGGTTACATATATTCCACGTGTTCTTCCGGTTACGATTTTCCGGAAACAGATCCGTTCGAAGTTTATCCGATCTTTCTTAGATTATACGCCGTATGCAGTGCTGGGAGCACTGACATTTCCGGATGTATTTACCTCCACAGGACATCTCTATTCGGCGGTCGGAGGAACGATCGTAGCGGTGATTTTGGGATATAAGGGAAAGAGCCTGGTGGTAGTGGCGATCGCGGCGATTGTGACGGTTTACCTGCTTGAGATGGCAGGCGGAGCCGGTCTTTTGGCGTCGCTTTCATTTTAAGAAAAATTTAAAATGAATATGCGCGAAAGCGCGGGAAATTCATCATAAATAAAAACGAAAGGTGCAGACAAGATGATTACAATGAAGGGAGCCGCTGTTTCGGCAAAGCTGAAAGAGCAGGTGGAAAAAGGGCTGGAAACCCTGACATGGGTGCCGAAACTGACGATTATCCGGGTGGGCGAGAATCCGGATGATATTTCCTATGAGAAAGGCGCGACGAAGAAGCTGACATCGTTCGGGCTTGAGGTGGAATCGAAGGTATTTCCGGGAGATATCTCGGACGAGGCATTTAAGAGGGAGTTTGCGGCGATCAATGCGGATGCGTCGGTGGACGGTATTTTAATGCTGCGCCCGCTTCCAAAACAGATCAACGAGCAGGATATTGAAAAAATGATCGATCCGGCGAAGGATCTGGACGGTATTTCCCCAGTTAATATCGCAAAGGTGTTCAGCGGCGATACGAGCGGTTTTGCGCCGTGTACGGCAGAGGCAGTGGTATGCATGCTGAAAATGAACGATATCGCGCTTTCTGGCAAACGGGTGGCAGTCGTAGGAAGAAGCATGGTTGTGGGACGCCCGCTTTCGATGCTGCTTCTGCATGAAAATGCGACCGTGACCATCTGCCACTCGAGAACCGCCAACCTGCCGGAGGTATGCCGGGAGGCGGATATTCTGACTGCCTGCGTGGGAAAAGCAGCGATGATTAACCACACTTATGTAAAAAAGGATGCGGTTGTCATTGATGTTGGGATCAATGTAGATGAAAATGGAAAACTCTGCGGCGATGTGGATTTTGCCGATCTGGAAGGAACTGCTTCGGCGGCAACCCCGGTTCCGGGCGGTGTCGGCGGCGTGACGACGGCGGTTCTGGCACAGCATCTGGTGCGCGCAGCACGGATGAAACAGGAAAAAAATAGTAATAAATAAGCGAAAGAAAGTTAAGAGAAAAGCAATACATTTCCTCTCGTTTTCAGGTATAACTATAGTAAGAATGACAGTGTACCAGCAGTTGTTCCGGAAGGTCCGAACTCATTGTGGGGTGGAACTCACGGATGAAACAGAAAAACGGGAGGAATTTTTTATGAGAAAAATGGGGATGATGCGAAACAGGATGGCATTTCTGCTGGCAGCAGGCACGATGACAATGACGTCGGCGGCAGGTCTGGCAGGTTGTACGTCCGCACCGGCATCGGTAACGGTGCAGTCGGCGGAAAATACGGGGATCACGGTGACGAGCCAGGAGAAAATCAAGGCGGAGCCGGATATTGCGGAAATTACCTACAGTGTCTATTCACAGGCGGCGGATGCGAGCACCTGCCAGTCGGAGAATCAGACGGATTTGGATGCGGTTCTGGCGCTTTTGAAGGAAAAGGGAATTGCAGATACCTCGGTGCAGACGAGCGGTCTGGGGCTGAATCCGATCTATGACTGGGACAACGGCAAGAAGATCACTGGTTATGAGATGACGACGGAGGTGGTTGTATCGGATGTTGCGATTGAGGATGCAGGGGCGATCATCAGCGATTCGGTCAATGCGGGTATCAATTCGATCGATTCGGTCCAGTACCAGTGCAGCAATTTTGATGAGATTTATCAGGAAGCGCTCAAAAAAGCCATTGAGTCGGCGCGCGTGAAAGCCGAAGCGATGGCGGAGGCAGGCGGCTGCAAGCTGGGAACGATGACGAATGTGCAGGAGTACAGCAGCGGGCAGCAGGCGCGTTATTATGACACTTCTTACAGCAGCGGCATGGCGATGAAGGAAATGGCGATGGAAGATGCGGGGGCAGGCAGAAACCTGATGCCGGGGCAGGTGGATGTTGAGGCAGAGGTGTCGGCTACGTTTTCCATTCAATAGGGATCAGCTGCATGAAAGGTTGTCTGGTTTCGGAGGAAAAATCGGATTTTAAACAGGAAAAGGGAATAAACACAAATTGTATAAACCTTCGCATATCTGGGATACTAACAGTGTGAAATGAATGGTCGGAAACGGCTGCTGTTTCATGAGAATGTAGAACAGAATGCGGAGGTTTATTTTTTATGTGGGGAATGATAACCGCGCTGGTTTCCGGCGCACTCATGAGTATACAGGGCGTGTTTAATTCTGCCGTGATGAAGCAGACCAGCATGTGGGTATCGGCTGGCTGGGTGCAGATAAGTGCGTTTGTGGTTTGCCTGCTGATGTGGTTTTTTACGGGGCGCGGCGCGGTATCGGAGCTTTGGCAGATCGAACCGCGGTATATGCTGACCGGCGGCGTGATCGGGGCATTTATCACGTACACGGTCATCAAGAGCTTTGACGCGCTGGGACCGGCAAAATCAGCGCTTCTGATCGTCGTGGCGCAGATCCTGGTGGCGTACCTGATTGAGGTGTTTGGCTGGTTCGGTGTGGAGAAAGCGGGATTTGAGTGGCGCAAGGCGATCGGGGCGGCGGTTGCGATTGCGGGGATTGTGATTTTCAGATGGGAATAAAAATTTTCTGCTTGTGTTTAAAGGGGGTTTTGGTTAGAATAGAATTACGGACAAAACGCGCCTCGGAAAAAGAGGGGTGCAGAAGATGAAACAGACAAATCAAACAGTAAATCGGAAACGATGGATGCGAACAGGGGCAGTCGGCGTGGTATTTTTGGCGGCTGTTTTGTGTTTTGGTGTGCAGAGCCGGCGAGAGAAGCGGACGGTGGTGCTGGAGACGCAGAACAGTTTTTCAAAAGAAGTGGATGATTCGCAGGAAAGCTCCGAACGTCCAGCAAAACGGTCAAACGGTGGGGCAGTGGATGGGGATAATGAAGCAGCAGAGAACGCTGCGCCTGAGGAGCAATCAAAAGAAAATCCCCAAACGCCGGAACCGAGAATCCTATATATCCACGTCTGCGGCGAGGTAGCCGCACCGGGCGTCTATGAGCTTCCGGCGGGCAGCCGTATGTATGAGGCGGTTGAAAAGGCGGGCGGGATGACGTCGGAGGCGGCGCAGGAATCTGTAAATCTGGCGCAGGCGATCGAGGATGGACAGCAGCTTCGGATTCCGAGCCGGGAAGAGATTCGGAAATATCAGGAAACAGGGAAGGATGTCTCCGGGCTTCTGGGAGCCGGAGGCGCTGCTGGGAATGGCAGCGAGTCAGCTTCGCAGAAATCTGGAAGCAGTGCAGCATTGATTAATTTAAACACAGCTTCCAAAGAAGAGTTGATGACTTTAAACGGTATCGGCGCGGCGCGGGCGGAAGCGATTCTTTCTTACCGGGAGCAGAGGGGCGGTTTCCGGACGATTGAGGATATTATGAAGGTGCCTGGCATCAAGAACGCGGCATTTCAGAAGATAAAAGATAAGATTACAGTATAGAGAGATAGAAGCATAGTGGTTGAGGTGGAGAATGGCGAAGGTATTAGTGGTAGATGATGAAAAATTAATAGTAAAAGGAATCCGTTTCAGTCTGGAACAGGATGGATTTGAAGTTGCCTGCGCCTATGACGGGGAGGAAGCGCTTCAGATGGCGAAGGAGACGGAGTATGATATGGTTCTTCTGGACGTGATGCTGCCGAAGCTGAACGGATTTGAAGTCTGCCAGGCAATCCGGGAGTTCTCCGAGATGCCGATCATTATGCTGACCGCAAAAGGCGACGATATGGATAAGATTCTGGGGCTGGAATACGGCGCCGATGATTATATCACGAAGCCATTTAACATTTTGGAAGTAAAGGCGCGCATCAAGGCGATCCTGCGCCGCAATTCCAAGAAATCGAGACAGGAGCCGCAGCAGACAAAGAAAGTCATCGAGGCGGGCGATCTGACGCTGGATTCGGACAGCCGCCGGGTCTTTATCGCTTCCCGCGAGATCAATCTGACCGCGAAGGAATTTGACCTTCTGGAGCTCCTGGTGTGCAATCCGGGCAAGGTTTACAGCCGCGAGGAGCTGCTGCGCTTTGTCTGGGGCAACCGGGCGGCGGCGGGCGGCGATGTCCGCACCGTAGACGTTCATGTGCGGCGGCTGCGCGAGAAGATCGAGCCGAGTCCGAGTGATCCGAAATATGTACATACGAAATGGGGCGTGGGGTACTACTTCCGGATTCGGTAATGTAGAAAAGAACTCAGAAGAGGATGAAAGGGGCGCTGCAGGGGAGTGTGTATCCCGGCAGCAGCTCTTTTTCTTTAGGTGACAAAGGCAGATGGGGCAGAGAATGAACGAGGAAAACCAAGAACAGGATCAGAAGAATGAAATTGCAGGGAAGCAGGAAGAGCCGGGACAGATAGTTTCAGAAAAAGTGGAGAAGAAACGAGAGAAGAAACCAAAGAAAAAGCGTCTTCGCATCCAGGGCGCCGCGTGGAGGCGGCTGGATAACACGGCGAAGCTCTTTGCGGCGGTGTCGGGCGAGGATTTAAGCAGTGTATTCCGGATTTCGGCGGTTCTGAAAGAAAAAGTAGATCCGGAGCTTTTGCAAAGGGCGCTTGTGCGGACACTTCCGGAGTTTGAAAATTTCCGGGTGAAGCTGCGGAAGGGATTTTTCTGGTATTATTTTGAGACGAACAACCGGAATCCGGGCGTGGAAGAAGAACAGAGTGCACCGTGCCGTTTCATTGATCCGCACCGGGGGGCGCGGTTCCCATTCCGTGTGAGCTACTATGGATGCAGGATCAATTTTGAAGTGTTTCACGGGCTGACGGACGGACTGGGGGCGCTGCGGTTTGCTTCACGGCTTACAGAACATTATCTGGAACTGGTGAAAAAATTGCCGGTTATGGTGCAGGAGCGGGAGTTTTCGCCGCTCCGGGAGGACGATTATCTGCGACATTACCGGAAACTGCCGCATCGGCATTATAACAGCAGACCGGCGATTGCGATTCAGGGGGAATTTCTCCCATTTGATCAGATGGCAGTGCTGCAGGGGACGATTGAGGTGTCGGCACTGAAGACGGAATGCAGGAAGGTGGGGGTCAGCATCACCAAATATCTGGCGGCGGTGCTTCTCTGGGCGATCATCCAGACGGAGACGGATGGGAAAACGCTGAAACGTCCGGTGGCGCTCAATCTTCCGGTGAACCTACGGAGTTTTTTTGAGTCGGAGACGCTGGCAAACTTCTTTGCTGTCGTGAATATTTCGTGGGCGGCGGGAAAGGCGCCGGAGGCATTGGAAGAAGTGATTGCGTCTGTGAGCCGCCAGATGGATGAGCAGATCGTGAAGGAGCGGCTGGAGGAGACGATCTCCTACAATGTGTCGAATGAGAAAAAATGGTATGTGCGGGCGATCCCGCTATTTGTCAAACATCTGGCGATGCAGTTGATTTTTCTGCACACCAGCCGCGCCCACACGATGACATTTTCCAACATCGGACCGGCGCAGGTTCGGGAGGAATTGAAAGATTCGATCGAGGGCTTTCAGCTTCTTGTCGGCGCATCGCCGAAGCAGCGGATGAAATGCGGGGCGGTGGCGTATGACGGGAAATTATGCCTGTCGTTTACGAGCGCGATGGCAGAGAACCGGCTTCCGGAGTTTTTCTTTCACTTTTTGGAGGAAAAGGGCATCCGGGTAGAGCGAGAGAGCAATGGAATCACGGATACGAAGCATGATAAAGGACGTTATCCAGTGATTGCCCAGGATCGAGAGCGCGTGCGCCGTGCGGTGCGGGGATTTTATGTGTCATTGGTGCTCGTATCGCTTCTGGCGGGGCTTACGAATCTGGCGACTTATCATCGGATTCCGTTTAAATGGTCGCTTCTGACGGCGGGCGCGGCGGCATATGTGGCGATGACGCTGCGGTTTTCGGTCATGCGGCATGCGAGCCTGGCAGGAACGCTGGTGCGGCAGTCCCTGGGAATTCAGGCAATTTTGCTTCTGATTGACGCGCTTACAGGGCTTCGGGGGTGGTCGGTGGACTACGCGATCCCATGCGTCGCACTGTTTGAGGTGGCGGCGGTTCTTCTGATGATGTTAGTCAACCGGATGAACTGGCAGAGCTATTTTATGTATCAGATCACAATTACATTTCTGAGCTTTGTGCCGTTGATTTTCTGGAAAATCGGGTGGACGCATCATCCGCGTCTGACGGTGCTGGCAGCAGGTGTGTCGGTGGCAGCGCTGGCGGCGACGGTGATTCTGGGCGACCGGAGTGTGAAGCGGGAATTGAAGAGGCGGTTTCATGTGTAAATGGCAGGAAAATCGGTCACAGTAAAGGAACGATCTATAAAAATACGAAGATTGAAAATTTGGATGAAAGAAAGGGAAGAAGCATGAGTCGGAAAACAGTCAGCATGATAGGCAATCTGACGCGTGATATGATGAGTGACGTGATGGAGACATCGTTAAAGAAGCCGATCCAGACCGGCGAATTCCGGAAAAATCCGGTCGAACCGGCGTGGAGATGTCCGGCGGAATATATTTATGAGCTGGTAAAAACAGAACAGTTTGTGATGGAATATTTGAAGCCGAAGCAGGCGGTGACGGGGCGCGTCATTTTGCAGCTGCACGGCGGCGGGTATATCGGTCCGATGAAAAATATTTACCGGCGGTTTGCGGTTAAGTATTCACAGATCAGCTTCGGCGCGGATGTTCTGACGCCGGACTACCGGGTGGCGCCGGAGCATCCGTATCCGGCGGCGCTGGAGGATGCGGTGTACGCGTACCGATGGCTTCTGGAAGAGAAGAAATACCAGCCGTCCCAGATCGTGGTAGCCGGGGATTCGGCGGGCGGCGGCCTGGCGCTGGCGCTCTGTCTGTATGCGAAAGATCACGGGCTGCCGCTTCCTGCGGGCATTATCACGATGTCGCCGTGGACGGATGTAAGTCTGAGCGGGGCATCGTATGAGGAAAATTATACGATCGATCCACTGTTTGGTAATTCGAAGGAAAATATGTTGTACCAGTGCAGCTACATCGGGAATGCCAATCCGAAAAATCCGTATCTGTCGCCGCTGTTTGGAGATTTTGAAGGATTTCCGCCGATGCTGATGCAGGTGGGCGCGTATGAGGTGCTTTTAGATGATACGAGGGCGGCAGCGAAAAAGGCGCGCGCCGAGGGCGTCAAGGTGCGCTGCTCGGTCTATGACGGGATGTTCCATGTATTTCAGATGGGACTCGACCTGATTCCGGAGAGCCGCGAGGCATGGGAAGAGGTCGCGGAATATCTACGGATCATCTACCGGATTCATCGGGAGCCGGAGGGAACGGTCGTGAAAAAGGTAAAAACGAGACGCAAAGAGACGGAAGACCGGGCGCGGCTGAATCTGTTGGCATTTTTAAAACGGGAGCTTAAAAAGTGAAGATTACGTTAGTGACAGTAGGAAAAATTAAGGAAAAATATCTGGAGGCGGCGATCGCGGAGTACAGCAAGCGGCTGGGGCGTTACTGCCGTCTGGAGATCGTGCAGGTGGCGGATGAAAAAACGCCGGATAAGGCGAGTGAGCTGCAGGAAGCGCAGATCCGCGACAAGGAAGGCGAGCGGATTCTGGCGCATATCAAGGAGGACGCGTATGTGATTGCACTTGCGATCGATGGAAAGCAGCGTTCCTCGGAGGAGATGGCGGCATGGATGGAAGACCTGGGCGTGCGAGGTGAGAGCCATCTGCAGTTTATCATCGGAGGTTCGCTGGGGTTGTCGCAGGCGGTGTTAAACCGTGCGGACACGAAGATCAGCTTTTCGCGCCTGACCTTTCCACACCAGCTGATGCGCGTGATTTTGCTGGAACAGATTTACCGGAGTTTCCGGATTATAAAAGGAGAACCGTATCATAAGTAGACATAATGCATGATGGGTGATTAAAAATTAGCTATTCATAATGCGCGAGAGCAGTTCGAGATCCTCTTTTTTGACCTTTAAGTTAGATGCCACCTCGGTTCCGTCCGGGGCGGTCACTTTTAGGGAAATGACGCTGTCCTCGCGCAGCGCGCGGGTGTAGGCGGCTTTCAGAAAAGGGGAAAATTTAGGGTGGCGGGCTTTGAAACGCGCCCACTCGTCCCGAAATTGCAGTAAGGATGAAAGATTCATGTGATTAAGTCCTTTCCGTTTTAATAACTGATGGTAGTGTATCATGCGCGGGGAAGGCATGTAAAGAGGAAAAATTATCAGTAACGAGAGGTAGACTGATAATTGTTCGCAGTAACGTAGACAGGAGAATCAAGATTCATGGAACAGGTACAGAAGAAAAATATACTAGGCACGGAGCCGATCGGCGGGCTTTTGCGGCAGTTTGCGGTGCCAAGTATTATCGCGATGCTGGTAGGCGCCCTTTATAATATCGTCGATCAGTTTTTTATCGGAAGAAGCGTGGGAGAGCTGGGGAATGCAGCGACGAACGTGGCGTTTCCGTTGACGATCTCCTGTGTGGCGCTGGCGCTTCTGTTTGGAATCGGCGGTGCGGCGTCCTTTAACCTGACGCTGGGAGGCGGCGATCGGGAAAAGGCGTTATTTTATATTGGAAATGCGGCGACGCTTCTGTTTGGAAGCGGTGTGATTCTGGGGACTGTGGCGCTTTTTTGCCTGACGCCGATGCTGCGCTTTTTCGGTTCGCCGGACAATGTGCTGGCGTATGCCAAAACGTATACGGGTATCACGGCTCTGGGATTTCCATTTCTGATTCTGACCAACGGCGGCGGGCATCTGGTGAGGGCGGACGGAAGCCCGCTTAATGCGATGCTTTACAATTTATCCGGGGCGCTGATCAATACAGTGCTCGATCCGCTGTTTATTTTTGGATTACATATGGGAATGGCGGGTGCTGCGCTGGCGACGATCATTGGACAGATTTTTTCAGGAATCCTGATTATCCGGTATCTGCGCCGTTACAAAAACGGACGGCTGACAGCGGCGCATCTTCGACCCCAGAGAACATATGTAAGCATGATTACCTCATTGGGGGCAGCGGCATTTTTCAACCAGCTTGCGATGCTGGTGGTGCAGATCGTGTTAAATAAATCCTTGACCTACTACGGTGCGCATTCGGACTATGGGGAATCGATTCCGCTGGCGTGTGCCGGCATTATCACGAAGGTCAATCAGGTGTTTTTTTCGATCGTCATCGGTCTTTCGCAGGGCATGCAGCCGATCGCAAGTTTCAATTATGGCGCGAAAAATTATGCGCGCGTGCGGCAGGTGTATGGGTTGGCGCTCAGGTGGGGATTTGCGGTGTCGGCGGTGTCCTTTGCGTGTTTCCAGTTGATTCCGCGTCCGATCATCGGGCTGTTCGGGGAAGGATCGGAGATGTATTTCCAGTTTGCGGAAAAATATTTCCGGATTTACCTGTTTTTCACGTTCTTAAACTGTGTGCAGCCGATTGCGTCGAACCTGTTTACGGCGATTGGAAAACCGAAAAAGGGTATTTTCCTGTCCCTGACGCGCCAGATTCTCTTTTTGCTGCCGCTGATTGTGATTCTGCCACTGTTTATCGGCATTGACGGCATCATGTATGCCGGACCGATCGCGGACTTTGTGGCGGGCGTGGTGGCTCTTGCGATGGCAGGCGTGGAGGTGAGACGGCTGCGGCGGATGGAAAGTGCGTCCGTGCATGCATAGGCGGATGGTATATTTTAGCCAGTCCTTCATATATTGAGGTAAGGAGGACGGGCTGATGAAGGAGGAACAATCAAAGCAGGATGTGAGGGCGCTGTTTCATTTTTTCTCCCGGAATATCCGGGAGCAGCTTCTGGCGCTTCCGCTTGAGGCGGATGGAATGGAAGAGGTACGGCTGCGGGTTAGCGCGCCGCTGTATTACATATATAAAAATAAAGAGTACACAGCCGGAAGTGGATTCCGGGTCAGCCGGGAGGATGTGGACGAGACGCTGCAATGCGCGGCTCGTTCTTCCCTCTATGCTTACGGGGAGGAAATCCGGCAGGGGTTTCTGACCGTGCAGGGCGGACACCGTATTGGCGTGGCTGGAAGGACGATACTGGAAAACGGACATATAAAGGCGATTCATCCGATAACCTTTTTAAATGTCCGTTTTTCGCATCAGATGATAGGGTGTGCAGCAAAAATACGGTCGATTTTGACGGATCCAGGGGCGGGAAGTATCCGGAATACGCTTCTGATTGCGCCGCCGAGATGCGGAAAAACAACACTTCTGCGGGATCTGATCCGGATGGTGTCGGATGGAGAAGAGGGAAAGGATAGGGGCTCTGCTTTGAGGGGGAGCTTTGAACGGTCTAAGGCAGGTGCAGGACATGAAAATAAAGCTGGAAAAATGGTGGAGATGAGGAAGCAGCATGGTGGAAAAGTGAGGGCGCAGACGGTCGGGGTGGTGGATGAGCGTTCGGAGATTGCCGCCTGTTATCAGGGAATCCCGCAAAACGATGTTGGCTGCCGGACAGATGTGCTAGATGCCTGCCCCAAGGCGGAGGGAATGATGATGCTGATCCGCTCGATGGCACCGGAGGTGGTCGCGGTGGACGAGATCGGCGGTGAGAATGATTTGGAGGCGCTTCGCTATGTGATGAACTGTGGCTGCAGGATTCTGGCAACCGTACATGGAAATTCGATGGAGGACATCCGGGAAAAACCGGGCTTGTCCTCTTTTTTGCAAGAAAAACGGTTTGAGCGGTATGTGGTGCTGGGAAATAGACGCGGACCGGGAACGGTGGAGGCGGTATATGATGCAGCTGGCGAGGAGCTCATATGTGGATAAAATTGCTTGGAATCTGCCTTGTATGTGTATCGTGTGCGGGGATTGGCGGGGGTGAGGCATTGCGCCTGATTGGCCGGAGGCGTTTTTTGGAGGAAGTAAAACGGATTGCCGCGGGACTGCAGGGAGAGATTGGGTATACACAGGCAGTTCTTCCTCTGGCACTGTGCCGGGCGGGGGCACGCGGGGATGGAAAAGCGGGAAAACTATTTTTGGTGGCAGGAGAGCGGCTGGAAGCGAATCCAGAGTGTCCGTTTGGGAGTATCTGGGAAGCGGTTCTGGAAGAGCAGGGGATTCGTCCGATGTTAGGAACAGAGGAATGGGAGCTGATGTGCCGGTTTGGAAACAGCATCGGGTATCTCGATCTGGAAATGCAGCAAAAGACGCTGGCACTGTATCTGGAAGAATTGGAACGGGCGATTGAGCAGCTGCGGCGGGAAGAGCCGGAGAAGAAACGGCTGTGCTGGGGACTTGGGATACTAGGCGGGCTGTTTCTGGCAGTGGTGTTGATGTAAGTGGGGGAAGAAAATGGGAGTTAATCTAATATTTCGGATTGCGGCAGTTGGTATCCTGGTTTCCGTCCTCTGCCAGATCCTCAAACACAGCGGGCGGGAGGAACAGGCATTTCTCACAAGTCTTGCGGGTCTTCTTTTGGTACTGTTCTGGATGGTGCCGTATATTTATCAGTTGTTTGAGACGATGAAGGAATTGTTTGCGTTGTAATGTACTCTCGGAATCCTTCTGTGCTTGATTTTGTGAGATGATTTTTTGTCAGTTGAGCCCAAATTTCTGAGGCATACGTTGATGAAATTCGGGTGCAGCTGGCGAAAAATCAGCCGCAAAAGCGGGTGCAGGAAAGACTCCGAGAGTACATTGCAGGGAAGGACGGTAAAAAATGTCAATTTTAACCGTATCGGTTCTTGGGATCACGGCAGTTCTTCTGGCAGTCCAGCTCAAGGGAAAAGGCAGCGAGTATGGGACGTACATTGTGATGGCGGCGGGGCTGTGTCTCTTTTTCTATGCGGCGGGAAAGCTGGAAGTGATTCTGAAAACACTTCGGACGATGGAATCCTGCATCGGGATCAGTCCAGTGTATTTGTCGGCGCTTTTGAAAATGGCGGGAATTACTTATATTGCCGAATTTGCCTCCGGGATTTGCAAGGATGCCGGGTACGGTTCGCTGGGAACACAGATTGAGATATTTGCGAAGCTGTCCATTCTGGCGGTCAGTATGCCGATTCTGCTGGCATTGTTGGAGACGGTGAAGCAGTTTTTGGCGTAGGGAAGTGGTAAGTGCAGAAAAGCGGAGAGATGGTGAGAGCAGGTGACGGTGGGAACAAAGATGGTTGTGCGGGCAGTGAGCGTTATATTCTTGAGTGTATATTTGATGGCAGGAAATCATTTAACGGTGTCGGCGGCAAATGGTGAAAAGATATCCGAAGATTCGGATTTCAGTGTTTCTGGCGAGAACATGGATTCTCTTCTGAACTCACTGGATTTAAGCAGAATCGAAGCATTTTTAAGGGAAGCGGGAGGTTCGGCAGTCCCGGGGCTTTCATTCCGGGAAATCCTTTCGATGCTTCTCTCTGGCAATTATCAGAGTGCGGTTCGGATGCTGATGGATTTTTGCCGGACAGCCCTATTTCGGGAAATTTCAGAAAATGGCAGATGGATGGGGCAGGTCATCCTTCTGGGAATTTTAGGGGCGGTGTTCGCCAGCTTTTCGAGTCTCTTTGCCGACAGTCAGGTATCGGAGATGGGCTTTTATGTCACGTATCTTCTGATTTTTACACTGCTTGCCGCCAGTTTTTTGAATGGGGTGCGGATCACGCGGACACTGTTGGAGCAGCTCTTTGAATTTGTCCGGGTGTTGGTTCCTGCTTTTTTTCTGGCTGTTTCCTTTTCCGGGGGAAGTACCTCGGCAGCAGCCGGATATGCGTGGACACTTGCTTCTGTCAATGTGGCGGAATGGGTGTTTTTACGGTTGTTTCTGCCATGCACCCAGTTGTATGTCCTGCTGTCGCTGGCGGGACATTTAAGCTCGAAGGATTTGTTTTCAAAAGCGTTGGAATTGCTGGAACAGGGGATGCGCTGGGGCAGCAAGGCGCTTTTGGGAGTGGTGCTGGGCTTTCATGTGCTGCAGGGAATGATTGCGCCGTATACAGATTCGGTGCGCCAGACGGCGCTGCGGCGGGCGGTCAGCCTGATACCGGGAATCGGACAGGGCGCGGCGGCAGTGTCGCAGGTACTTCTTGGAAGCAGCGTCCTGATCCGGAATACGGTGGGCATCGGGGGAGTGCTTGTGTTGGCGGCGGTGTCGCTTCTGCCGCTTTTGAAACTTTTAATCCTCTATCTGGGGTGCCAGGGAAGCGCGGCGCTTTTGCAGCCGGTCAGTGACAGCCGGGTGGTGGAGGCAGTCGGCGCAGTGGCGAAAGGATTTTATTTTTTGCTGGCAGCAGCTGGTTCGGCGGTGGTGTTATTTGCGCTTTCGATCGCGGTGGTGTGTGCGAGCACGAACGCGGCTTATTTTGCGGGGTAGAAGATGGAAGTAATTACTCACTGGGCGGGGAATATCGTCAGTTATCTAGTGTTTCTGACCGTTCTGACCGGGCTTTTGCCCGCACATAAGTATGAAAAATATATCCGTCTGTTTGCGGGCTGTATCCTGCTTCTGATTGTGCTGAAGCCGCTGACGGACGGGCTGCGTCTGGAGGAGCGGCTGAATTATCTGTTTACATCTCTTTCGTTTGAAAATGAAGCGGGCGAGCTGAAAAGTGAGATGGATGAGATAGAGGTGAGGCGTAGAAATATGGTTTTGAGCCAGTATGAGGCGGAAGCGTCCAAGGAGGCAGTGCGGGTGGCAGCGGAAGCGGGATTTTCCGTGGAAAAGGCGGACGTAGAGCTGGAAAAAGATCCGGAGTCGGAGCAATTTGCCTCGGTGCGGAGTGTGACGGTGTATGTGGCGGGAAGTGAGGCGGGGATGGAAGCGGGGATGGAAGCGGCGGAACAGGAGGCTCCGAGTTCGATGATTGAAATAGAAAAAATTTCCCCGATTGAAATTTCACTTGAACAGGAGCAGAAGCAGGGAGAACCCGCCGCCGCGCAGGCAGTTTCATGGATGAATGGGGAAAAGATTTGGGAGCTTCAGCAGCGGCTGGCATCGTTTTATCAGGTGGAGGCGGATCATGTGGAAGTCAGGATGGAACCTTGACAGGGAATGGGTCAAACGAAATGAAAAATGGCTGATTTTGCTGGTGCTTGGGCTGGCAATTCTGATCTTATATGCGCCGTTTGGGAAGAAGACGAGTGAGACGGGAGTCTGGCAGTCAGGGGAAAGATGGGCGGAGAGTGGAACAGGAACAAACTTTGGGAATAGAGCAGGGCAGGACAAAAATGGAAGTTCAGAAGAGAGTGGTTCGGATGTCGAAACAGGTCTGCCAGGCACTGCATCCAGGCAGGACACCAACCGCCTCTACGAGCTTCGCCTGGAGCAGCGGATCCGGGACGTTTTAAAGAATGTGGACGGCGTGGGTGAGGTGGATGTGATGCTGACTCTGTTTTCTTCTTCGGAAAAGGTGCTGCGGGTGGATAAGGAGAGAAGCCGGGCGTCCACCTCGGAGACGGATTCTTCGGGTGGTACGCGGCAGCAGGCGGATGAATCGCTGCGGGAGAGCACCGTGCTGGCGGGAAGTTCAGGCAGCGGGGAACCGGTAGTTGAAAAAGAGCTGGCACCGGAGATTTCCGGTATTGTGATCAGCGCACAGGGAGGAGGAAATGCGTCGGTACAGAAGGAAATTTCGGAAGCGATGCAGGCATTATTCGGACTGCCGGCACATAAAATAAAAGTATTAAAGCGGGTGGAATAAAGGAGTATGCAAATATGAGAATGAAGATGAAACGCGTTTTCAGGAGAAATCAAATCATCATCACGACGCTGGCGATCATGATTGCGGCGGCGGGGTATCTCAACTATGCGGGAAAATCCGATCTGCCGGGGGCGGATACATATGAAGCGGGGGCGACCAAGATTTCAGATAGCGATATATATTCGGAAAATCAGGCGGTGTCCGGAAGCGTGGCGGACGGTGAATATGAGGAGATTGCAAGTCTTGACGATCCGGGAGAGGGCGATCCGCTGGCAGCAGGCAGTGAGGAGGGCACAGCGCAGGGAGCGGCGGACGGAGAGGAGGCATCTGCGGACAATCCGGCAGTCGATAACCCGGGCGAGGCGGTTTTGACAGGCGGAACCGGCGTGGCAGAGTACATAGCCAATGTACAGCTCAGCCGTGAACAGATCCGCGCCAAGAACCGCGAAGCACTGAATGCCCTGATTAACAATGAAAATCTGGATGCGTCGGCAAAAGAGGCAGCCGTTCAGGATATGCTGGCACTCAATGCGATAGCGGAGAAGGAAAATGCAGCGGAAACGCTTCTGATGGCGAAAGGATTTGCCGATCCGGTTGTCAGCATCACGGATGGAAAAGTGGATGTCGTTGTCAACGCGCCGTCCATCACAGATCCGCAGCGCGCGCAGATCGAGGATATTGTAAAACGGAAAACAGAGATATCGGCGGAAAATATCGTGATTTCCCTTTTAAACCTGGGAGATTGAGGAAGTTCGGATGAGTTAATGTTCACGGGTAGGCACTTTTGGAACCGAAAGTGCCGTAAGAAAACGTGGTGGCAGCAGGAATTTGCCGTATTAAAATGCGAAGCCACGGCAAATTCCGTTACTGGGCACGTATGCGTGAACAGTAACTCGGATAAGATTCGAACTGGAAATGCCTTTGCAAACTCCTGTATTTTTGGTATAATAAAAACACTTAATTGAAATGTATTTCTGGAAGTATTCGAGCATCTGTTTTTTGTGGGAAGAGAAGATTCCGGGCGTACATGGAAGTGGTCAGGAGGGATTTGGAATGGCGAGAGAAGCAGAAGATAGAAGCACACATATCGTATATGAAAAGGACCGCATTGGAGAAGTGAAAATTGCCGATGAGGTAGTGGCGATCATCGCAGGTCTGGCAGCGACCGAGGTAGACGGTGTCGATTCGATGGCTGGCAATATCACAAATGAACTGGTCGGAAAGCTCGGCATGAAAAATTTGAGCAAGGGCGTGAAAGTGACCGTAACCGAGGATCACGTGATTGTGGATCTGTCCTTAAATATGAAATATGGCTACAGCATCCCGGCAGTCAGTGAAAAGGTGCAGGACAAAGTAAAGACAGCGATTGAAAATATGACCGGTCTGATGGTTCTGGAAGTTAATATTAAGATCGCGGGTGTCAATATGCCGGCGGAAGCATAGCAGGTTTCGTGTTTTCGTAGCTTTTCATTTTCTTAACACAAAATACTCAGTTTGACCTTGACGGGGAAAAAACCGTATGATATGATGAACGCGTTAAAAGGGAGTAGTTATAACCATGTAACCAACAGACCCTGAGGATAGTAAACCTCATGGTTACATGCCTTGTGTAAGTCAGATGGCAGTGTGCTTTTGTAACAAAAAGCGTGTGCCGTATGATTCAAATGTGAGGAACAAGACTTTTAGCATATGTGGATGAAACGTATGCTGAAAGTCTTTTTTGTTTCATAGGAAATTGTGTCCTATGAAACAAAAAACGCTCCGCGAGGATGCGTACTCGCGCGAAGTAGAAACATGTCGCAAGCGACCGCGCTCGGCGCGAGAATGTGCCAAGGCACATTCTTTTCATGTTTCATAGGAAATTGTGTCCTATGAAACAAAAACACTCGCATGGATGCATGTCTGGCGCGAAGCAAGACAGCTGCCAGAGCAGGTGTATCTTGGCAAGGGGCTCCAGGAAACAAGATATTTATGAAGGAAAACAAAATTAACAGGAGGAACAACATGGAATTTTTATGGGAAGGCGTCATGGCGATCACGCCGCAGCAGGTTGTGATGTATCTGATCGGCGGGCTTTTGATCTGGCTGGCGGTCAAAAAGGAATACGAACCGGCGCTGCTTCTGCCGATGGGATTCGGCGCGATCATGGTAAACCTGCCATTATCCGGCGTCATTAACCAGGTGACGGAGGGCATCGGGGAGACACAGGGTATTATACAGTGGCTGTTTGAGACGACGATCAGCGCGTCGGAGGCGCTTCCGATTCTGCTCTTTATCGGAATCGGGGCAATGATTGACTTTGGACCGCTTCTGTCACAGCCGATCATGTTTTTATTTGGTGCGGCGGCGCAGTTTGGCATTTTCTTTGCGATCTGTGCGGCATCGCTGATGGGATTTGAACTCAGGGATGCGGCATCGATTGGAATCATCGGTGCGGCGGATGGACCGACTTCCATTCTGGTTTCCCAGATCATGCATTCCAACTATGTGGGCGCGATCGCGGTGGCGGCGTACTCCTACATGGCGCTGGTGCCAATCATCCAGCCATTTGCGATCCGTCTGGTGACGACGAAAAAAGAACGCCGGATTCACATGACCTACAGTCCGAAAAATGTGTCCAAAACGACCAAGATCGCATTTCCGATTGTAGTTACTATCATTGTCGGACTGATTTCTCCGGCATCGGTGGCGCTGGTCGGATTTCTGATGTTTGGAAACCTGATCCGCGAGTGCGGCGTGCTTCCGGCACTTTCCCAGACGGCACAGAACGAGCTGGCAAACCTGATTACCCTGCTGCTTGGCATCACGATTTCGTTCAGTATGCGTGCGGATGCGTTTGTGCGGGTTGACACACTTCTGATTATGGGAATCGGTCTGATTGCATTTATCTTTGATACGATCGGCGGTGTGCTGTTTGCTAAATTTATGAACCTGTTTTTGAAGACGAAAATCAATCCGATGATCGGTGCGGCGGGCATTTCCGCATTCCCGATGTCCTCACGCGTGGTGCAGAAGCTGGCGATGGAGGAGGAAAAGGGAAATATTATCCTGATGCATGCGGTCGGCGCCAATGTATCGGGGCAGATCGCCTCGGTCATCGCGGGCGGACTGGTTATTAAGCTGGTAAGCCAGTATTTGTAATATAGGTCTGTCGGGCGGATAAAATGGAAAAGGAAGGCTGCACTTGAATGATGAAAAATCAAGAGACAGCCAGTGCACTGATTGAGATGGAGGAAAATATCGGATGTGGAATAATTTTTTGATTTCGCTGGCAATTATGGGAAAAGGAATGGCGGGAATTTTCGTCGTTGTCCTGATTATTACGGCAGTGGTGCTGATTTTAGGTAAGTTAAAGTAAAATATAAATTGGAAAAAGTATCTTTCTTTTTTCTTTCAGTTTTATGCAGTTCGTTGACATTCGACAGAGGTAAATCTATAATAGAAACATTGTTTGTAAGAGTTTGAAAGGGCCAGAAGGAGACATGAGAATGAGTCAACGAAATAAAATTCAGCGCCTGCTGCGAAAAGGCGCTTTGGCAACTTGTTTATCCCTGTCAGTTGTGTGCAGCAGCTTATCGGCAGTTACAGCGTATGCAGGACCGGCGGATGATCCGGCAGCGGCAGCACCAGTGATCGGACCGGGCGGTCCGGGAACCACGAACGCGAATGCGGGACAGCAGGCGGATAATTCCTATTATAATCAGACGTTATCTAATCCGGTTGTCAATCCGGTGGACAAGTATTCCTATAGCCAGATGGTAAACGATATTTCGGCGCTGGCAAGCCGTTATCCGGGAACAGTGACCGTGAAATCGATTGGAAAATCGGCGGACGGACGTGATATCTACGATGTGATTGTCGGCAATCCGAACGCATCCAAGAAGATTTTGTTCCAGGGGGCGATTCATGCCAGAGAGTATATCGTTGTACCGCTGATGATGCAGCAGCTCGAGTATCTGGCAGCTGGATTTACGAATAATGGTACCTATATGACGCAGCCGCTTTCTAATATATTGGGACAGGTGGCATTTCATTTTGTGCCGATGCTGAATCCGGATGGAGTCACGATCAGCCAGATGGGCGAGAATGGTATCCAGTCGGAGGAACTGCGCCAGACGATGCAGGCGGCGTACGCGGCGGACAAGGCATCCAGCCGGACAACGGTCAGCTATGAAGAGTATATGAGACGCTGGAAGGCGAATGCACGCGGTGTCGATCTGAACTATAACTTTGCAGCAAACTGGGAGGGAATCAATGTGTCTTTAACCCATCCGTCTGCAAATGGTTATAAGGGAACCAACCCACTGTCAGAGCCGGAGAGCCAGGCAATCGCGAACTTGATTCAGGGAACGGGATTCAATGCGGTTATCAACTATCATGCGATGGGAAATGTGATTTACTGGGATACGCAGAACAACCAGAAAGCGGCAGAGTCCAAGGCGCTGGCAAACGCTGTTCATGCCTTGAATGGTTATTCCGTTCTTGGAAGCAAGGGCGTCGGCGGCTTGAAGGACTGGCTGCAGCAGGCAGCAGGCATCCCTAGTATCACGATCGAGGTAGGACGTTCCACCTGCCCGGTATCTTTCTCGGAATATCCGGCGATCTGGAACCAGAATAAGGCAGTCCCGGCAACGCTGGGATATTATGTGGCGACGCATTGATGATGGAATAAAATGAAAATTAGATAGAAAAAGGATGTGCGACTGGAGTTGGAAGTGGTCGTACATCCTTTTTTGTTGTGTAAGAATAAAGAGTTAGTGTTTGTGAGTTGGTTCACTATTTGGGTTATAAGTTCTTCCTATGAAACAAAAAATGCTCCGCGAGGATGCGCAGTGATTCTGATAGGAATATGTTAGCTTCGCTGACCGGAATCACGCGCCAAGTCTCACGGACGTTCGACTTGAAATGAAAAATTTTGCATGATTGACTTTGACGAATAAAATCCTTATAATAAAACCAAGAACAAAGAAACCAAGAAAACGAGAATACAAAGAAAAAATAGACATATAATAAAAAAGGGGGAGTGCAGCATGTCAACATCGGTAATAGAAAGAGGCAATACAAAGATGAATCGGAAAATTCTCAGTATTTCGTCCAAAAGGCAGGTGACGATTCCGCAGAAGTTTTATCAGTTACTCGGTTTTGGGGATGAGGCAGAATGTGTGATGCGTGATGGAGAGCTGATTATTCGTCCTATTAAGGTATCGTCAGGCGGTGAATTTGCAGAACAGATTTTAGCAGAGCTGATCAGGGAAGGTTTATCTGGAGAAGAACTTCTGACAGAATTTAAAAAGCGTCAGGCGCAAATGAGACCGGCAGCGGAGGCGATGCTTACGAAAGCAGAAGAGATTGCAGAGGGAAAAGCAGATTATACAACTTATGAGGATATTTTTGGAATGGAGGATTAGTTTATGCTGCCAGTTCGATTTAATCCTCCTGCTGCAAAGTACATTAAGAAGCTGAAGGACAAGAAGTTAAAAAGACTTTATCAGGAGGCAGTTGATAAGATTTGTGAAGATTATACAGTTGGGGAACTAAAAACTGGAGATTTAGCCGGGTTTTATGGTTATGATATCTATTATAATAAAACGAATTATGAACTTGCATATACCGTTGAATGGGTAGATGGAGAAATGATAATCGTTGTTATGGCTGGAACAAGAGAAAATTTTTATGATGAATTGAAGCGTTACATAAAAAAGTGACATACTGGGAAAGAACGTGCGATTGAAAGTAGAGACTGACAATGACATGTTCTTTTTTTGAGCATTTCGCTCTTGACTTTGGAACAAATCGACAAAAACAGGAAACTAAAATTATACAAAATGGAAAATATATTCTTTTTATAAAAATATGGTTTGCAAATTCTGAAATACGATTTTTTATATAAAATCACAAAAGGGACATTAATTAGAGATGTGCAACTGAAAACCCGATAAAACAGGGCTGCCGTTATTCCTCAAACGGCAGCTCTTCTTTTCGCAAAAATGTCCGGATCGACTCGTCCCACTCGCGTTCCAGCGTCTTGTCTAACGTAAATTGGTTGAGCGACAGCCCGGTGACACAGCTTAAATGCTGGTTTTCATAATGAATATTTAAGAACAGTCCGCCGACCTGCTCCGGGAGCCATTGGCTTTTGCGGGCGGTCAGAAACTGTTCGGTGGCAGCTTTCGGAAGCTTCAAAATGATGGAGAAGCGCTCCGGAAGCTTTTTTCCTTTTATGAGGGAAAAACAGAACGGGCGCAGAGTTTTCCAGGTTGAATATTCTTCAATCTGCCCCTCGGCACGCTCTTCTTCGGAATAAAAGCTTTTATGGACGCGTCCGTCGATGGAGAAGGTGTTGAACGTCACGATCTCCGCTTCCTTGAGCAGAAAGCGGTCAAATGTCTCTCCGATGAACAGTTTCTTGGTAAATAATTTTATATCACAGATATTGCAGGCAATCATATGTGTCCTCGCTGAGATGGTAAATTCGTTATTTTCTGTGTAATGTAGAAACAATAACGTAGATTCTATTTTATCGCAGGCGGGAGGGGGACGCAAGTGACTTCTTATTGGCAAGACGGAGAATTTTAAAATTTTATTAGCACTCAATAAAAATGAGTGCTAATTTTCTATTGACATCTTGGAACGCTGGTATTAAAATAAGAGTCACGGTGATGGAAAATCACAAAAAAAGAATTTTATAAGCGCATATTTATGTAGCTGGATAGCAGGATTGGAGGCGGCAGAGTGAAACTGTCAGACTCCATTTCCGGGAGCGGATATCCACTGTATTTTGCAATCAAAAGGAGTGTATAGATATGGCAGCAAAAACAGGAAGTTTATCAATCAACAGCGAGAATATTTTCCCGATTATTAAGAAATGGCTTTATTCCGATCATGATATTTTCTATCGTGAGCTGATTTCCAACGGATGCGACGCGATCACGAAGCTGAAAAAGCTGGCGCTGATGGGCGAGTATGAGGAGCCGGGGGAGACGGAGTATAAGATTCAGGTTACCGTTAATTCCGAGGACAAGACGATCACCGTCGAGGATAATGGTATCGGTATGACTGCCGAGGAAGTGGAAGAGTACATTAACCAGATCGCATTTTCCGGTGCACAGGATTTCCTGGCAAAATATAAGGACAAAGCAAACGAAGACCAGATCATCGGTCATTTCGGTTTGGGTTTCTATTCTGCATTCATGGTAGCGGACAAGGTTACGATCGATACTCTTTCTTATAAGAAAGACGCAGAGCCGGTTCACTGGGAGTCTGAGGGCGGCACTGAGTTTGCGATGGATAAGGGCGATAAGGAAGGCAATGGTACCAAGATTGTCCTTTATTTAAATGAAGACAGCACTGAGTTTTGCAATGAGTATCGCGCACGTGAAGTCATCCAGAAGTACTGCTCTTTCATGCCGGTTGAGATTTACCTGAAAAATGCAACGGCAGAGCCGGAGTATGAGACGATCGAGAAGGATCAGCTGACCGACAAGGACACCATCGTTGAGACGGTGGTCGAGGAAGCAAAGACCGAGGAAAAGGAGAAAGAGGACGGCACGAAAGAGACCGTGGAGGTATCTCCGAGAACCGAGAAATATAAGATCCTGAAACGTCCGGTGGCACTGAATGACATTCACCCACTGTGGAACAAGCATCCGAACGAGTGTACCGAGGAAGAATACAAAGAATTTTACCGCAAGGTATTTATGGATTACAAGGAACCGCTGTTCTGGATTCATTTGAACATGGATTATCCGTTCAACCTGAAAGGTATTCTGTACTTCCCGAAGATCAACATGGAGTACGAGAGCATTGAGGGCACCATCAAGCTGTACAACAACCAGGTATTTATCGCGGATAATATCAAGGAAGTTATTCCGGAGTTCCTGATGCTCTTAAAGGGCGTGATCGACTGCCCGGATCTGCCGTTGAATGTATCGAGAAGTGCGCTGCAGAATGATGGATTTGTAAAGAAGATTTCCGATTACATCACCAAGAAGGTAGCGGACAAGCTGACCGGTATGTGCAAGACAGACCGTGAGACCTATGAGAAATATTGGGACGATATCGCTCCATTTATCAAATTTGGCTGCTTAAAGGATCAGAAATTTGCTGAGAAGATGGATGATTACATCATCTACAAGAATCTGGACGGAAAATATCTGACGCTGAAAGACTGCATGGATAAGGCGAAAGAGGAAGGTCATGAGAACCAGATCTACTATGTAACAAATGAGAAAGAGCAGAGCCAGTACATCAACATGTTCAAGGCAAACGGACAGGATGCGATCATCATGTCTCACAGCATTGATAATCCATTCATCAGCCAGGAAGAACAGAAGCATGAGAACCTGAAATTCCTGCGTATTGATGCCGATGTCAATGGCACGCTGCGCGAGGAAGTGAAGGAAGAGGACAAGGAAGCGCTCAAGAAACAGGAAGAGACGCTGACAGAAACCTTCAAGAAAGCACTGGGCGATGATAAGCTGCAGGTAAAGGTTGAGAAGCTGAAGGATGCTGAGATTTCTTCGATGATCACCCTGTCGGAGGAAACACGCCGTATGCAGGATATGATGAAGATGTACAACATGGGCATGGACGCGTCGATGTTCGGCGGCAGCGGTCAGGTGCTGGTACTCAACGCGAACAACAAGCTCGTTCAGTACGTCTTAGAGCACACGGATAGCGAGAATACGCCGAAGATCTGCGAACAGCTCTACGACCTGGCACAGCTCAGCCACGGTTCCCTGACACCGGAGCGCATGACGAAGTTTATCGCACGGTCGAATGAGATTATGGGTATGATGCTGAACTAAGGGCGTCTGGTTTAGGACTGTTTTATATAGGAAAATATGTTAAAATATCATATATAATATAATAACGGAGCTGCTGCACGTAAATGTGGCAGCTCTTTTATTACCTGTCGTAAGAGAGCAAATGGGATTCACTATTTCACGAATTTAGTATTTATGATAGAATAGGAGCACTTAGCAAGTTTTTTTCAGATTTGACGGGGAGGTGCGTGTATGTTTGGAATCGGAGGATGGAAACAGGTTGGCGCGACGTTTGATATGAAACGGCAGGCGGCGATCCGGGAGCAGCTGGAACAGGCGGGAATTGAGTATCAGGTCAAGGTGCAGAACCGTCTGAAAGCGGGCGTGCTTTCCGGCAATCAGCGGGCGAGGCTGGGAAGTGCGGGAGAAAATGCGGCATCGGAACGGGAATATCTGTTTTATGTGCAGAAAGCAGAGGAGGAAAAGGCGCGCCGTGTGATAGAAAGCGCCGGAAGATAAAACAGGTATTTTCTGGGAATGAAAGACCTGAATGACGAAGGAGAGAAAATGGGAGAGGGAAAATGGAACGAATCGGATCTTTGGCAGCGGGAGGCAGAAGAAAATGGTCTGCAAACGGAACCTGAGCTGCAGAATGCGGTTCAGAGTCCGAAACAAATCCGAAAAACCTGCCGCCGCGAGGTGCGCCGTGTCTGCAATGTCCTCGGCTGGGCGCTGGCATTTTTCAGTGTGATGACGGTACTTGTCAGCATACTTCTGGAAGTGGCTGGCAACGTATGGGCGGACGGAGGCGTGATCAGTACGTTTTTGAACCGGATGGTAAATGCAGCGTGGTATGAGGACGGCGGAAGCACGCTGGTCATCTATGCGCTGGTTCTTCCATTCGTATTTTTAATTCTGCGCCTTGTCCCGGAAGAACGGGCAGAGAAAATGAAGATTAGTTTCCTGCAGTTCTGTATGTTTTTTATTTTGGCACAGGGATTTGGAACTATCTTTAACCTGCTGGGAAATGCAATCAATGATGCGGTGGCGGCAAGTAGCGGCGGCGATGCATCCGCGATGAACCCGGTCAACGAGATGCTGGATTCGCTCTCGCCGGTAATGATTTTATATGTAGGGTTTTTAGGACCCATTATTGAGGAATATATCTTTCGATGGAAACTCTTAAACCGATTGCGCCGTTTTGGCGATAAGGCGGCGATCACCTACACGGCGCTGATGTTTGGTCTGATGCACGGAAATGTGACGCAGTTTCTCTATGCGGCGGTGATTGGCGTGGTTCTGGGATATGTGGCGGTGAAGACGGGACGGATGCGTTATAACTGTCTGCTACATATTTTGATCAACAGCTGGTCGTTAGTGATAGCGATGCTTGGAACACAGGATACGCTGCTGCCGCTGTTTATCACGTTTCTGATGACCGGGTTTATGGGCTGCACGATCATCGGGGCGTTTGTTCTGCTGATTTTCAATTTCCGGAAAATCCGGCTGTTCGATGGGGCACTCCCAGAGGGTGTGAAATTCCGCAATATATGTGGGGCAATGTATGGGAATCTCGGGACAGTGGCATTTATTCTGGTAAGTTTGATTACGATGGCGTTTTTCTTGTTGAGATGATGTGGTGGTCAGTTGCTGTTCACAAGCAGGCACTTTTGGAAGTGAAAGTGCCGTAAGATAACGTGGTGGCAGCAGGAATTAGTTGTATTTAAATGCGAAGCCACGGTAACGCTGTTCATGTGTTTGTCGTGTATTTCACGGGATTCTGCTTGACTTCCTACTGTGTGATTACTATAATAAATAGTAATGAATACTACGTGATGTAAATTGCGTAACGGGAGGACGTTATGTTATATAAAATTATTGGTGACAGCTGCATGGATTTGACGGAGGAACTGAAATTGGATCCGCATTTTCAGATGATTCCGCTGACCCTGCAGATAGGGGATTACAAGGTAACGGATGATGAGACATTTAACCAGAAGGAGTTTCTGGCAAAGGTAAAGGCAAGTTCCGAGTGCCCGAAGACGGCGTGTCCATCGCCGGAGAGCTTCAAGGAAGCATTTGAGGGCGAGGCAGAATATATTTTCGTGGTAACGCTTTCGAACCATCTGAGCGGCTGCTACAACTCGGCGGCTTTGGCAAAACGCCTTTATGAGGAAGAGAACGGAACGGACGGGAAGAAGATTGCAGTCATTGATTCCCTGTCGGCGTCGGCGGGCGAGTTAAATATTGCGCTGTTCATCCGGGATCTGTGCGAGAAAGGTCTTCCGTTTGAGGAGATCTGCAGGCAGACGGAGGCATATCGGGATTCGATGAACACGTATTTCGTCATTGAGACACTTGATTTCTTAAAGAAAAATGGCCGTCTGACCGGTTTGACGGCTTTTATCGCGTCGGCGCTGAATATCAAGCCGGTTATGGGCGCGGACAGCGGTACGATCATCAAGCTTGATCAGGCGCGCGGCATGACCCGGGCGCTCGACCGGATGGCGGAGATTGCGTGCAAAGAGGGCGGCGATACCACAAGCAAACGTCTGGTGATCGCACACTGTAATAACCCGGAACGTGCTGAGCACGTGAAAGAGATCATGTGTAAACGGGCAAACTTCCGTGAGGTAGTGATCACGAATACGGCTGGCGTTGCAACCGTATATGCGGGCGACGGCGGAATCATTATGACACTGTAGGGAGAAAGAGTGGGTGATGACAGCTGGAAAGGTGGAAAACGCCGGACAGCTGCGATTGATTGAGGAAAAATGAAGCATACATTTTTTAGTAAATGCACGAAAATGCCGTTCAGATACCGGACGGCATTTCTTTTATCCAGAATTGGAAATTTGACAATTTTGGCAGGAATGACGCTTTTGCTTGGCGGATGCCAGGCGGGAGGTTCCATATGGAAAGAGACAATCTCATTGGAGCCAAAAGACAAAACGGTATCGGAAGAAACGCTTGATCCGGAAACAGATATAGACGGGCAGATGGAGTCAGAACAGGTAGATGGCGCGGAACTGGGGGTGGAAATGCAGGGGCAGGACGAATCTGGCAAACTTGAGGCAGAACCGGGAGAAAATGATTCAAATGAGTGTTCGCTTCTGTTTGCCGGAGATATCTATTTTTCCAACCATGTTTTAAATGCCTACGACCGTGTGGGAGGTATCGGTGGAGTCCTCGGGGAGAGCTTGCGGGAGACGATCGCAGAGTCTGATATTTTTATGGCAAACCTGGAATTTCCGTTCAGCGACCGGGGAACACAGGCGGCGGATAAACAGTTTACGTTCCGGGTATCGCCGTCCCGCGTGTCTATTTTACAGGAGATCGGACCAGACATCGTGACGGTGGCGAACAACCATGCGCTAGATTACGGCACGGACGCACTGCTGGACACGTGCGATACGCTGGACAGTGCCGGGATTTTGCATGTTGGGGCGGGAAAAAATCTGGAAGAGGCGAAACAGCCGCAGATCATTGAGAAAAATGGAAAAAAGATTGGTTTTCTGGGCGCGTCGCGCGTCTTTCCGACGGGCGGATGGGCGGCAGGATCGTCGCATCCGGGCATGTTTTCGGCGTATGACACGGCTTCGGTCGTGCAGGAGATCCAGAAGGTAAAGAAAGAGTGTGATTATCTGGTTGTCTATGTCCACTGGGGTATCGAGCGGAACACGCAGCCAGAGGCGTACCAGCGGGAGATGGGACATCAATACATCGACGCGGGCGCTGATCTGGTGGTTGGCAGCCATCCACATGTGCTGCAGGGGATTGAGCTGTATCATGGAAAATGGATTCTGTACAGTCTTGGAAATTTTGTGTTCGGAAGCTCGATTCCGGAGACAATGCTGGTGCAGGCGTCGGTAGATGCACAGGGAGAGACGGCGCTTTCGATTGTGCCTGCAACTTCATCCGCCGGATATACGAGAGAGCTGGACGTGGGGAAGAAAGAGGCGTTTTACCAGAAGATACAGGGGCTTTCGGACGGCGTGCAGATTGATGAGAATGGAAAGGTGCAGGTGCAGTAAAATCAATTCGTGAAATCCTGCCCCTGAAAACACCCGCTTTCCCTCAGTGCCTTGGAAAACGTATTCAAAAACGCCCGCTTATTTCCACTCCATTCCGGTGCGACCAGCAATTTTTTCGGTCCATCGCCGCTGATCCGGTGGATGACCATATCGGGCGGCAGCAGGCGGATACATTCGATCAGCAGCTCAATGTATTCGTCCATTGAAAAGATCGGAAAAGGTGCCTGTTCGTAGAGCTCTGCCAGCTTCGTGCCGCGTAAAATGTGGAGAAGCTGAAGTTTGATGCCGTCGATGGCGGGCTGGAAATCGGCCAGATAGCGGACGGTATCGAGCATCTGGGCTTTCGTTTCATCAGGCAGCCCCAGAATGACATGGACGATGACGGTCAGACCGGCGGCTTTCAGTTCACGGACGGCATTTTCAAAGACCGGGAGGGAATAACCGCGCTGGATGCGCGCGGCACTTTCCTCATGGATGGTCTGAAGTCCCAGTTCCACCCAGACCGGTTTTCGACGGTTTAAGCGGGCGAGAAGCTCCATGACATCCGGCGGCAGGCAGTCCGGGCGGGTTCCGATGGACAGAGCAGCCACATCCGGGTGGGCGATTGCTTCGGAAAAAAGCGGCTCCAGATAGGAGACAGGCGCATAGGTATTTGTGTAGGACTGGAAATATGCGACATATTTTCCACCCTTTATTTTATTTGCGACACGCGTCTTTGCCGCTTCGATCTGTTCGGTCACGGAGGTGTGAGCCGGCTCTGCAAAATCGCCAGAACCGCCGTGGCTGCAGAAAATACAGCCGCCCGTTCCCAGCGTGCCGTCCCGGTTTGGACAGGTCATGCCGCCGTCGAGCGCCAGCTTATAGATTTTCTGCCCGAACTGGTCTTTCAGCCATGCATTTAACGAATAGTAGGGACGACCGTCGGAGTAGCAGCGGGGCATGGAGGAATCCGGGTGTTTGCCGGAGGCGGTGGATGCAGGATGGAATGTTTCGGGTAATGATAGGTATGTTTGAGTAGTTTGCTTCATACGGACTCCTGTGTTTTACTATATAAATGAAAGCTTACCAGAACCACAGCATTTTGTAAACACACGAAAGAATATCGTATTGAGGCATTTTGAGGAAAATGATATAATACATACAAGAAGTCAGATGAAATCAAAATATCTGAAATCATAATCATATAAAGGAAACAATTGTTCACGGGTAGGCACTTTTGGAACCGAAAGTGCTGTAAGAAAACGTGGTGGCAGCAGGAATTTGCCGTATTAAAATGCGAAGCCACGGCAAATTCCGTTACTGGGCACGTATGCGTGAACAGTAACAAACAATTTGGGGAAAAGGAGAAGGAATATGTCAGTCAAAGAAACACTGAAACAGCTGGAATCTGAGAAAACGAAAGTGCTGATGGCAGAATTATACGGGGCGGAGAAAGCGGAGGAGAACCGGGCGCGTTACCGCTATGTGGCAGAGCACTTTGAAAAAACATATGGGGAACGCGATATCAAGCTGTTTACTTCCCCGGGACGGACGGAGATCAGCGGCAACCACACCGATCACAATCATGGCAAGGTGCTGGCGGGCAGCATCAACCTGGACTGCGTCGGAGCGGCGGCACCGAACGGAACCGACACGATCCGCATTTTAAGTGAGACATTTCATCAAAATTTCAGCATCCATTTAAGTGACCTGAAACCGAGCGCGGGTATGAGCGGCACCATCGACCTGACAAAGGGCATTTTAAAGGGTTTTGAGGAGAGAGGATACAAGGTCGGCGGATTTGACGCATACATTACCAGCAATGTTATCAGCGCGGCGGGCGTCAGCTCTTCGGCTTCCTATGAGATGCTGATCTGCTCTATGTTAAATACGATGTTCAATGAGGGCAAGATGGACGTTGTCACCTACGCGCACATCGGAAAATATGCAGAAAACAAGTTCTGGAACAAGGCGTCCGGACTGCTCGACCAGATGGCGTGCGCGGTCGGCGGTCTGATTACGATCGATTTCAAAAACCCGGAAGCGCCGGTTGTGGAGAAGATTGATTTTGATTTTGGTGCACAGGATCACAGCCTGATGATTGTAAATACGGGAAAAGGTCACGCGGATCTGAGTGCGGATTATTCTTCTGTTCCGAACGAGATGAAGAAAGTAGCGCAGTATTTTGGCAAAGAGGTATGCGCGGAGATTTCCGAGGAAGAGGTGATCGAAAATCTGCCGGAAGTCCGTGCATTTGCGGGTGATCGCTCTGTGATGCGTGCATTCCATTTCTTTGAGGAAAATAAGAGAGTAGAGCAGGAAGTAAAGGCGCTCCTCGAAAATGATTTTGCAGCCTTTTTGGAGGGAATCACTGCTTCGGGCAATTCTTCCTGGAAATGGCTTCAGAATGTATACACGACTGCCAACGTGCAGGAGCAGGGCATCAGCATTGCGCTGGCGCTGACAGAGCTGTTTATTGCGAAAAAAGGACGCGGCGCGTGCCGGGTTCATGGCGGCGGATTTGCCGGTGTCATCATGGCGATGATTCCGAATGATCTGGTGGACGAGTATACAGAATACATTGAAAATGCGACCGGTAAGGGAAATGTATATCGCATGAGTATCCGTCCGCACGGCGCGATCTGTGTGAGCGATCGCATCTAAAGAAAAATTCCGGACGGAATGAAAGATGTGTCAAAAAGTGATGTGCAGAAAGAGATGCAAATAAGAAAACGGCATGGAGATTTGCATAGACAAAAGACAGGCTGTTTTGCAGATAAAACTGGGACATAGAAAGGCGGTGGATTTTATGGGAAATAAAAATCTGATTATCACAATCGAGAGAGAGTACGGAAGCGGCGGACGTATCGTAGGACGCAAGCTGGCGGAAGAACTGGGGCTTCATTTCTACGACGATGAGATCTTAAAGATGGCGTCGGAGAAGAGTGCGGTCGGAGAGGAATTTTTCCGTTTAGCGGATGAGAAAGCGGGAAACAACCTGCTTCACCGTCTGACTGGCGCGAAGAAGGCAGATGTGTTCGGAAAGCCGTCCCTGAAAGGCGATGTGACATCGCCGGATAACCTGTTTAAATTCCAGGCGATGGTGATGCGGGAGCTGGCAGAACAGGAACCGTGCGTATTTGTAGGCCGTGCGGCTGGCTATGTGCTGGATCAGGACGAGGAGATCGAAAATCTGATCCGCATCTTTGTCTATGCCGACCGTGTGCGCCGCGTGCAGCGCGTTATGGAAGTAGACTGCATCAGTGAAGAAAGAGCGAAGAAGCGCATCCGGAAGATTGAGAATGAGCGGAAGAATTATTATAAATATTTTACCGGAAATGACTGGAAAAACATGAAGAACTACGATCTTCCGATCAATACGACCCGCCTCGGACTGGACGAGACGGCGGAGCTGATCAAGGAATATGTGAAGCTGCGCGGGTATATGAAGTAGGGAAAAATGAAAACAACCTGTCTGTGATGCAGGCTAAAAATTTTAGTTGAAGATTGTAGGAAGCAGGGCAGATTTGGAAGATGAGAAGTACCAGCGGATCGCCAGCTCAATCAGCTCCCAGAATGCTGGGAGAGTGATTCCGGCATTCTGAATTTTCCTTTGACGACAGTAGAATCATTACGACCTTATTACAAATTATTTACGGTTTGAAGTGATATATTGACGGTCAAAATGGAAAAATGATACAATGATTTCAGAAAGAAAGGGGGAGAAAGCATGAGAAGTGCATCTGAATTTAGGCAAATGGCGCGTGAGACACTGCGCGGAAACTGGAAACTTGCGATGGGAACGGGATTAGTAGCGTCCCTGATCGGTGCGGAGATTGCCGATACGGCGCCAAATGGAATATCAGAGCTGCAAAAAGTGATACAGGCACGACCGGAAGTGAAGAATGTGCTGACGCAGGTATTTCCGATGCGCAGCATGCTTCTGCCCTGGGTGCTTTTGCTTATCTGGGGCTTGATGGTGGTTATTATTGGAGGTGCGGGGCAGATGGGATACGCCCGTTTCCATCTGAATCTGGCAGAGAAAAAAGAAGCGTCCTTTTCTGATTTATTTTCCCAGTTTTCGCGGATCACAGATGGCGTGGCGATGGTATTTGTGCGCGGCTTTTATATATATTGCTGGACCTGCCTGTTTTTCGTTCCGGGTTTCATAAAGACGTACAGCTATGCGATGACACCATATGTGCTGATGGAACATCCAGAATATTCCGCTAACGAGGCGATCACCGAGTCGCGCCGCCTGATGGATGGGAAAAAATGGAATTTATTCTGCCTGACCTTTAGCTTTATCGGCTGGCGGCTGATCTGCAGCATTCAATATATAATACCAGCGGTTCTTTTGTATACACAGGGAAGGCTCAGTGGTGTGACCGTGCTGTTTCTGGCAGTGCTGTTTCTGGCAGTGCTGATGAGACCGCTCAATATCGGCTATCTGTTTCTGCGCCCATATGAGGAGGCGGCATTTGCGGCATTTTATAGGGACGTGCGGGATGAGAAGAGGCAAATAGAAGAGATAGAAATGCAGGATAAGTGGAGTGAGAATGAGCCGGAGAAAAGTGAAAATGCGTGAACTCTGTCTGTACAAAAATGAAATCATTTGCATAGAACTGTGCTTGTGTAAGGATAGACGGAACAATAAAAATCTTTGAAAATCAAATTGGCGAAAGCCCAAAATAAGAATCTGCAATCAAAAATTTCCTCAGAAAGTGGTCAAAATGAAAGCTTTCTGAGGAGTTTTTTTGAGTTGGATTATTTATTTTGTTTTAGTCCATCCGTGCTTTCTCAGACAGCAAATGTTTCTGGCAATAGAAGAATGCCGGAATCAGAAATGCATCGGCGAGCAGCCATGCAAGCGGCGAGGCAAAACAGATGATGATGTAGCCAAAGATCGGCACCAGCAGGAAGCCGACCATGGCGCGGGCGATCATTTCGCAGACACCCGCCAGGATGGCGAGCAGGCTGTAGCCCATTCCCTGAATCGTGAAACGCCATACATTGACGATTGTCAGAGGTATGTAGAACAGGGAGTTGAAGGTCAGAAACTGGTGCGCCTGATGGATCACGACTGTTTCCGAGGCATCGACGAAGAGAAGCGGAATCACGCCGCCAAACACGGTCAGCACGATGCACGCCGCAATGGAGTAGACGCCGCCGATGAGAGTCGCGGACCGGACGCCCTGGCGGATGCGGTCTACTTTTCCGGCACCGGCGTTCTGTCCAGCGTAGGTTGCCATCGTGCCGCCCAGCGCGTCAAACGGGCAGCAGAAGAACATGCCGATCTTCTGACCTGCGGTGACGGAGGCAACCGCGATGGAACCTAAGGAGTTGATGGCAGTCTGGATGACAACCGAGCCGATCGCGGTAATCGAATACTGGAGTCCCATCGGCACACCCATTTTGCAGAGAACGTAAATATGTCTGCCGCTGATGCGCGCCTCCTCCCGGTGCATATGCAGAATTTCAAATTTTTTCTTCATATAGATCAGGCAGAGAATACCGGATACCGCCTGAGAAATAACGGTTGCATAGGCAGCTCCGGCGGTGCCGGTTCCGATCTGTACGATGAAAAGCAGATCCAGCGCAATGTTTAAAAGACTGGATAAAATCAGGAAATAGACCGGCGTTTTGGAGTCGCCGAGCGCGCGGATAATGCCTGCCAGCGTATTGTACAGGTAGGTCGCCGGGATGCCTGCAAATACGAAGAAAATGTAGCTGTACGCGCCGTCGATGATATTGTCCGGCGTCTGCATCCAGACGAGAATCTGGCGTGTCATCAGGCAGACGATCACGGTCATGATCACGGCAAAACAGGAGGCGACCCATCCGGCATTGGCGACGAAACGGCGCATGTCCTTGTAATCCTGTGCGCCGAACCGCTGTGCAACCGGAATGGAAAACCCGGTGCAGACGCCGATGACGAAACCGTTAATCATAAAGTTGATGGCGGAGGTGGAACCGACCGAAGCCAGTGCATCGACACCGAGAAATTTTCCAACAATGATCGTATCGACCATGCTGTAAAACTGCTGGAACAGAAGTCCCATCAGCATCGGAACCGCAAAGCCCAGAATCAGCTTTGCCGGGCTTCCGTTTGTCATATCTTTTATGGTAGAGCGTTGCGAAGAGCGGCTCATGGAAAAAACATCCTTTCTAAAAAACGATTATAAAACTCTGAGAGTAGATTTTATAAGAAATACATAAAATTGGCAATCCGAAAAATCACGAAAAAAAGTAAAATAGAGGCACTTTTTTTGTGATATAGAAGCGGGCTGGTCAGCACGCGGTATTTTACAATCTGTGACATACATGGTATCATAACGGGTAGAGTGATTTTTATTTCATAGGAAATTGCGTCCTATGAAACAAAAAACGCTTCGCGAGGATGCGCACTCGCGCGAAGCAGAAACATGTCGCAAGCGACCGCGCTCGGCGCGAGAATGTGCCAAGGCACATTCTTTTTCATATAGAACGGAAATGAGGGTAACATACATGAAGAGACTGGCGGTGGGAATCCTGGCGCACGTAGATGCGGGGAAGACAACATTATCAGAGGCGATGCTCTATGCGGGCGGTATGATCCGCCATCTGGGGCGGGTGGACAAGGGCGATGCGTTCCTGGACACATATGAATTGGAGAAAAAGCGCGGAATCACGATTTTTTCCAAGCAGGCGCGGCTTGCATGGGATGATATGGATGTGACGCTCTTGGACACGCCGGGACATGTGGATTTTTCAGCGGAAATGGAGCGGGTGCTTCAGGTGCTGGACTATGCGGTGCTGGTTATCGGCGGTTCAGACGGCGTGCAGGGACATACAAGGACGCTGTGGCGGCTGCTGGCGCGCTACCAGATTCCGGCGTTCCTTTTTATCAATAAAATGGATCTGGCGCCGGGACGGGAACAGGAGATCCTGCGTGACCTAAAAGAGTCGCTGGGCGGAAATTTCGTTGATTTTGGAGCGGACGGGACGGAAAGTTTCTATGAAGAGGCAGCAGTCAGCGGCGAAGCGGAATTGGAGGAATTTCTGGAGACGGGACAGGTGTCTAAAGATGCGATCCGCAGCCGGATTGCCAGCCGGGATCTGTTTCCGTGCTATTTCGGTTCGGCGCTCAAAAATACGGGTGTGGAAGAATTTATGCGCGGTCTGGAAGAGTATACGCTGGAACCGGCATATCCAGACGAATTTGGGGCGAAAATATTTAAAATTGTGCGCGACAGCCAGGGCGAACGCCTGACTTATATGAGGATCACGGGCGGCGTGCTGCATGTCAAAGACCGGATCGGCGAGGAAAAGGTAAATCAGCTCCGCCTGTATTCAGGCGATAAGTATGAGGCGGTGAGCGAGGCACCGGCGGGCATGATCTGTGCGGCGACGGGACTTTTGCACACGAAACCGGGCGAGGGGCTTGGAGTCTGTGAAATGGGCGCGGAACCGGTGCTGGAGCCGGTTTTGACGTATCGCGTCGAGCTTCCGGAGAATGTGGATGCGGCGGCGATGCTGCCGAAACTGCTTCAATTAGAGGAAGAAGAGCCGGAGCTTCATATTGTCTGGGAGGAAGAAAAGAAAGAGATTCACGCCCAGATCATGGGCGAGATCCAGATGGAGATTCTGAAAAGCCTGATTGCAGAGCGTTTTGGGGTAAATGTCCGGTTTGGCGGGCGCAGCATTGTATATAAAGAAACGATCACCGATACGGTCGAGGGTGTCGGGCATTTTGAGCCGCTCCGCCATTATGCGGAGGTACATCTGCTTCTGGAGCCGGGAGAACCGGGCAGCGGGCTGGTGTTTGATACCGATTGCAGTGAAGATATTTTAAGTAAAAACTGGCAGCGGCTGGTGCTGACGCATCTGGAAGAAAAGGTACACCGGGGTGTTCTGATTGGGGCGCCGATCACGGATATGAAAATTACGCTGAAATCGGGACGCGCCCATGTGAAACATACAGAAGGCGGCGATTTCCGACAGTCCGTGTACCGGGCGGTCCGTCAGGGACTGATGCAGGCGCATTCGGTGCTGTTGGAACCATTTTATGCCTTTCACCTGACGATACCGGACAAGATGGTGGGACGTGCAATGACCGATCTGGAGCGGCGGTTTGCCGTCTTTGAGGGACCGGCGCTGGAGGACGGGCAGGCAATATTAACCGGACGTGCCCCGGTATCGGCACTCGATGGATATCAGACGGAGGTGACGGCGTACACGGGCGGATTGGGACAGATGATCTGCACGCTCGATGGCTACGGACCGTGCCACAATGAAGAAGAAATCATTGCGGCAGCCGGGTATGATCCGGATGCGGATCTGGCAAACCCGAGCGGATCTGTTTTCTGTGCACACGGAGCCGGATTTGTTGTCAACTGGGACGAGGTCAAAGATTACATGCATCTGGAAAGCTGCCTGGGTGCGTCCAATGGAAAGCGGCGGATGGAGGCGATTGAAGCAGGTGCACGTTCCTCTGACGGACAGGGCGGAGGTTCTGTCGAGGAGATGTGGATTGGAACGGATGAGGTCGATGCGATTCTGGCGCGCACCTATCATGCCAATAAAAAGGAAGACGGCGGAAAACGCCGCTGGGGCGGAACCAGTAAACGACCAGTGCAGCAGTACGGCGCGGGTGTGTATGGAGAAACGGCGCGGAGACAGGAAGCGGTGAGACAGAAGAGCGATTCGAAAGCCGGGACAGCTGGAGTTTCGACATTTGGAAATGTGAGAAAATCAGGAGGATCCGTGGCTGGAAATGCAGGGGGATTTGAGCATGCAGGGAAAGCGCCGGAAAGTGACAGACAGGGCAGCAGAACTGGCAGCTCCAAAGGAAAAATGGCATCAGCGGTTCGGGAATATCTGCTGGTAGATGGCTACAACATTATTTTCTCTTGGGACGAGTTAAATGAGCTGGCAAAGATCAACATTGACAGCGCCCGTGGTAAGCTGCTGGATATTCTATGCGATTATCAGGGAAGCCGCGGTATCGAGGTGATAGCGGTGTTCGATGCTTACCGAGTGCAGGGACACCGGACGGAGGTGACGGATTACCACAACATTCATGTAGTCTTTACGAAAGAGGCGGAGACAGCTGACCAGTACATCGAGAAATTTGCCCATGAAAATGGGCGGAAATATACGGTGATGGTAGCGACCTCCGACCGTCTGGAACAGATCATCATCCGTGGGCAGGGCTGCGGGCTGTATTCGGCGCGGGATTTTGAGGAAGAGGTAGATCGTGTGAAGAATCAGACACGTGAGCATACCAACCGACCGCATAGCGGACATAAAAATTATCTGCTGGATTCGGTGCCGGAGGAGGTGCTACGGCAGGTGAAGAAGGACGAATAATGTATAAAAAGCAGATGTTCGTATAGATTACTCGAAGGCATGAATCAGCTCCTTCTGCATAAATTTCATCAGTTCTGCTGCCGCAGGCGACTGCATTTCCCGTACGGGGGCGGCGATGCCGATCTCAAAGGACGGGGAAGCGTCGAGCGGCAGTGTCACAACCGGTCCATCCCATTGTCGGGATAAAATGCGGTTGATCAGGGTAACGCCCATTCCTGCGGCGACCATCGTCCATGCAGCCGGGACATCGGAAGTCGAGGCGCAGATATGGGGCGTGATGTGGTGCTTCGCCAGAAGCCGGGAATTATCTGTTTCCATGTTGGGGTGAATGGAAATATAATTTTCATTGGCAAGATCCTGAAGCGGATAAATGCCCATCTCAACCGCCGGGTGTGACTGCGGAACCCAGATGCAGATTGTGTCCTCACAGAGTGGAATGAAGGTATCGATCCCATCGCGGCGGCTGATGATACAGAAATTAAGCGCCTGTTCCTGAAGCAGGCTGCACAGATGGGAGCTGGTTCCCTCGATCAGGCGGACGGAAATGTCGGGATGGAGCGCCTGGAACTCCATGATGCGGCGGGAGAGAACCGGATAATATGGGCTGTAAGCGGTTCCAATCGTCACAGAACCTGTTTCCAGACCGCAGATACGCGCTGCAGTCTGGTCAATCTGTTCCTGGGTGTGAATCAGATTCCGGAATAAAGGCAGCAGAAGCTGGCATTCTTCCGTAGGAAGGACGCCGCTTTTTTTTCGCACCAGAAGCGAAAAACCAAGCGATTCCTCCAGCGAGGCAACCGCCCGGCTGATGCCGGATGGCGTGTAATCCAGTTCGGCAGCCGCTGCACTCAGGCTGCCGGTTTCGATGGCGGAAAGCAGGGCTTTATATTTGTCAGTGTCCATGTGGGTACCTCCTGTTAAGTGGGATGATTCTATGAAAGATCGCCTGGCGAAAATGATAGGAATGATTTTGTTTGCTCCGTTTCGTCCATGTGAAAAATGTGTTTGGATTATGTCGTTTGTGCCATTTATGTCATTTTTAAATCAGACGGTTTTAGTTTGTTTATGTTAGTTCTATGAAATAGGTTGAGGTCAAAAGGTCAAAAATTCTCCTGCAAGCAAGCTTGCGTCGAACTTCTGATCTTTTGACCTTGGTATCATCATATAAATAGAGTATAAAATGTCTTTGACTAATATGCAAAGATAGAATGAAAAATGTGCGCTGTACACAAATATAAATGTGCTTTATAATGCGTGTATCAAGAAAAGGTACTGCATTTGCAGGAAATGCAGGTCTATGAGCGTGATGCAGGTCTATGAGCGTAAGAGGAGGAACATACATGACCCGGAAACAGAGCGAACAGCTGCTTGCGGCGGTTATTATCGCCAGAAGTACTTCGTATATATTTTCCAAAATGGCGATGAATTCATTGCAGCCATTTAACTTATTGGCAGTCCGGTTTCTGCTGGCGGTCAGTATTTTAGTCATCTTGTTCCACAAGAAGCTGCGGACTATCGACCGGAATACATTTGTCGGCGGAGCGATTATGGGAAGTATTTTTACGCTGGTTATGACGATGGAGATGTTCGGGCTTCGGAAAACGGATACGGCGACGACCTCTTTTATTGAAAACTCGGCGGTTGCGTTTGTACCGATTTTAGAGGGCATCCTGCTCCGAAAATTCCCGGAGAAACGGACGATTATCAGCGTAGTACTGGCATTGACAGGAATCGGCTTCCTGACACTTGGAAAGAGCGGCGGTCTGCTTCGTCCGGGCAGCCTGTATCTTCTGATGGCAGCGCTGTTTTATGCAGCTGCAATTATCACAACAGGATATTTTTCAAAGAAATATGATCCGCTTTTACTTGGAATCGTCCAGGTAGGGACGATGGGAGTGTGGACGCTTCTGGCGTCGCTTCTCACAGAGCAGACGAGACTTCCACAGACCGGCGCAGAATGGGCAATGATCGGAACGCTGGCAGTCGTAGGAAGCTGTTTTGGATTCACACTCCAGCCGGTTGCCCAGCGCGGGACAACCGCAGAGGTGGCAGGCATGATGTGTGCAATCAACCCGATGAGTGCCTCCATTCTGGGCGCGTTGGTTCTCCATGAGCAGATGACAAGTTCCAAACTGCTCGGATGCTTGCTGATTATGGGCGGACTGCTGGTTCATTTTGCTCGCAGGGAAAAGAAAACCACAGTCAAGCCTGTATCATACAACTTACATACAACTAAATAATCCGCAGAATGCCCCCTCATTCTGCGGCGATCGAGAAGACCGGAAGAAAAAGTGCCTTTGGATGAGAGTCTGGAGGCGCTTTTTTTCATAGGAAACTACGTCCTATTCGATGGAGTCCAGCTTTCTATATCCAGGAGCAGTATTTCCTGCGACGGCAAAAAGCGCATCGCCTTCGCCTTGAATGTCGCTGATATTTTGCCGATAATATGATATACTATGTAATAGATTAATGTGGTTTTTTGATGCACAGCAGGTGGAAAACGGCATAAAATATCCCCGATCATCGAAA
>NZ_QTXO01000011.1:0-4298 GCF_003461685.1 Clostridium sp. AF12-41
ATAAGCAATTGACTTTGTCAACAACTTTTTTATTTTATTTTTAATCTTTCTCAGAAACCCATTTGCGTTTCCGCTCTTATTTCTTCGATTGATTCGTCCTTGTCTCAAGGACGTATGTTATGATACCAGAGTTTCCAAGGATTGTCAACGATTTTTCTATATTTGTTATTCTTTTTATTTTGTTGTGATTTTTTAGAATATTCTAACTATTTGAAGTCTATGCATCTATTTCCCCTAATCCCAGAAATGGCATCGAATCAAAAGAATCCGATGCCATTTCCATCCATTCATAAATACCGCTTTCAATCTCCATCTACACTCTCATTTATATCTATTACCTATTCCTATACTACCTCTCAATCAATTTAACTGCCAGGCTGACACCGCCGCAGACCCACATCACAAGAATTGGGTTCAGTTTCCATTTACGGAGCGCTATAAAAGCTGCCGAAAAAAGAACCAGACTGCCCCACTGGATCATCCTTTCCCCATTTACCTCTGGAAGAACTGCTGCCAGTAGCATCGAAAGTCCGGCACCTGCGATCAGCGCCACTACCGCTGGGCGAAGACTGCCTAAAATACTTCCCATCGCAGAGCCGCCACGGTAACGCCGATATATGTATGCCAATACCGATACAATGATACAAGATGGGAAAATACATCCCCAGGTTGCCGCAACCGCCCCCGGAAGTCCCGCTATCCGAATTCCGACAAAGGTTGCTGAATTGACCGCAATCGGTCCCGGCGTCATTTCGGCGATCGTGATAAGATTCGTAAACTCCGTCATCGTGATCCATCCCTGTCGTTCCACAATCAGGCTCTGTACCAGTGGAATCGCCGCGTAGCCGCCGCCCACGCTGAAAAGCCCTATCTGCAGAAAGCTCAAAAATAATTGTATATAGATCATATCTATTCTCCCCCTCTATACCGCACCGGCCGTCTGCTCACGTTTTCTCATCCAGATAAATCGAATCGTTCCCGCCAGAATACCCGCCGCAATGATATAGATTACATTCACATCCAGCACAAAATCAGCCAGGAACGCAATTACCATGATTGCAATTGAATACAGCTTTTTTTCCTTCAGAACATTCACTCCCAGCCCACAGGAAACATCCAGAATCACAGCCGCCACGCCGACTCGCATTCCCTCTAGTGCTGCTGCCACCCAGATGTTCGACGCAAACGCGGCGTAACAGACGGATAAAACCGCCAGAATCGCCATCGGCGGAAGAATCGTTCCGATGACTGCCACCACCATTCCGGCAAACCCATATACTTTCCAGCCAACCAAAATTGCCCCATTTACCGCAATCGCGCCCGGACAGGACTGTGCCAGTGCGGTAAAATCAAGCATTTCCTGTTCATCAATCCAGTGAAGCTCATCCACGAAACATTTCTTCATAAATGTCACAATGACAAAACCGCCCCCGAATGTAAATGCGCTGATATAAAGTGTTTTTAAAAATAAAACCAGCAGTCGATGCTTCTGTTTCATCTGCCATTCCCCCTTTTTCTATTTTATCTTTTGTCTCTCCCAGTTCTCCTTCACGCAAAACAACATTCCTTTTTCTGTGCCCATTATAACACTTGCCAATTCATTTTAAAATTACTATAATTTATATATAGTTCTTATCAAAATATCTATGATCGTCTATAAAAGCAGCGCCGTCAAAAATAACCTTTCTGACGGCAGGCAAAAAGCAGGACAAACACACAGATACGAATGTTTCCCACTCCTTATGAAACATTCAGGAAAGGAGTTTTCATGACACTGCGGCATTTCCGAATTTTTATCGAAGTAGCATCCGCCGGAAGCATTACACAGGCGGCACGCAATCTCTACCTGACGCAGCCAACCGTCAGCACCGCCGTCCGGGAGCTCGAAGAACACTACGGAACATTATTTTTCGACCGGATCAACCAGCGTCTGCGAATTACCGGCGAAGGGCGGCGTTTTCTCGACTATGCACGTCATTTTATCCAGATGTACGATGAAATGGAACTGGCATTTTCCAATTCCGGAATCAGCGGAGTTCTCCGCATCGGTGCCAGCACCAACGTGGGGATTTCCTATCTGCCACGTTTCATGCAGCTATTTCAAGAGACATATCCCCAGGTGCACACGCAGGTCCATATACAGACGACCGCACAGACGGAAGCCATGCTCTTAAATGGGGCGCTAGATCTTGCAATCGTCGGCGGAACCATCCACTCCGAACAGATTGCCCTGACTCCCCTGTTTCAGGAACACTACACCGCCATCTGCGCGCCGGGACACCCGATGGCAGGAAAAACCGTTTCCATCAATACATTTATGAAACAACCGCTGCTCTTTCGCGAAGTCGGCAGCACCTCCTATGAAGTATTTCAAAATGCCATCCGCCAGACCGGCTGTGAGGTCACCCCTGCCTGGGAAAGCACCTCGCAAGAGGCCATTCTCGAAGCCGTCCGCCTGGGGCTTGGCGTCACGATTCTTCCAAGCACTATGATCGAAGCTGAGCTGAGACTCAGTGCCATTTCCCGGATCTATTTTTCGGATTTTTCTTTTCAAAATACCGTTCATCTGGCGTGGCATCAGAGCAAGTTTCTGTCTCCTGTCATGCAGGATTTTGTCCAAATGGCGCGTGAACTTTTGCCATCCAACCATATTTCCGCTCAAAATCCCCCGGGAATCTTCCCTCATACATATCCTGTCCACAGAAGTTTTCCGAAGGGCTCTCCCGCAGCTACGCTCACTGATCTGCGATATTGAACTACCCTGGGAAAAATTTCGAAATGCATCGGTGCTCTCTCAGATGCCTCTTCGTCATTTTCTGGCAAATGCGTTCTTTTCCGCTCTACTGGAACCAGGCAGCGGACTGGAAGATATGATTCTACAGATGCAGGGGATCGCGTTAGAGTATGCCATCGTCCGCTACAGCCTTTTCCTGTGATGGATGCATGACGGTTCCGGTAAACTTCCGTATGAGACGGTTCGCGATTATCAGGTCATCATTATCCATATGACCTGATACGACGCTGAGGTTATCTGGGATTGGTTGCGAATACGTACGGATGATTGAAAATAATTTCTTCCTGTAATATACTTTTAGCTATAGGTATACCTATATTTAAAAGATTACTGGAATTTGCCCGACGGACAGCGTGCAAAGCTGATCGACGGGCAATTTTATAATATGGCACCTCCGAGCCGGATTTATCAGGAAATTTCCTACCAGATTTCCCGCCTTCTTGGAAATTATATCGAGTCCAACGGCGGAGAATGCCGCGTTTATCCGCCTCCTTTCGCTGTCAATCTGGATGCGGATGATAAAGATTGGGTTGAGCCGGATATCTCTCTTATCTGTGATCCGAATAAATTGACCGACCGCGGCTGTTCCGGCGCTCCCGATCTCATTTTCGAAATCGTATCTCCATCCAGCCGGCGCATGGACTACATTATCAAAAATGCTCTGACTCCCTTAAACTTACCGAATAAAATTCGTCGCCGTCCGCTCCTCCTGTTCCGGAAGACCATATTCTTTCTTGCCAAGCTCGATGGACTTCATAAGAAATGTCATATTCTTTGCAAGCATCCGCATCGTCTGCTTGCCTTCCTCATCCATCTCTGCCTCCCCTTTCTCACAGCCGTGAATACTGTTCCAGTATCTGCTGGATGCGATCGGCATATTGCTGATGGTAAAAAATTTGTTCAATTCATCAAAAGTCGCTGAGCAGCCACCTCTGCGTGCACAGACTACACTGGCACCCACCTTCATGCTCTTATCAAAGGACGTGCTGTAAAACAAGCGGTCAAGACAGGCAATCAGCGTCGCATTAGCCGATGCATAGTAGACCGGACTGGCAATCACCAGACCATCCGCCGCCTCAAAGAGAGGTGCCAGTTCATTTACGATATCATCAAACACACATTTTCCAATTTTGCTGCACTGGTTACAGGCAATACAGCCCCGGATATCTTTATTTCCAATCTGTATGGTTGTTACCTCTACCCCACTATTTCGAAATACATTCTCTATTTCCCGGATGGCAATGGATGTGTTGCCGTTTACACGTGGACTTCCGTTTAGAATTAATACCTTGCTCATTTGGTTTCCTCCTTTTACTCTGCGATACATTTATTCCAACAAATTGCTTTTAAACAGTCTGTAAGCGTATATATTGTCTTCAAGTGTCTACAACTGTCTACATAAAAATGAAAATGCAAAAAAGCGGAAACCCTGATGAATCAAAGCTTCCGCAATAATAAAAAAGAGCGCGAGACGGGACTCGAACCCGCGGCCTCGACCTTGGCA
>NZ_QTXO01000012.1:0-2781 GCF_003461685.1 Clostridium sp. AF12-41
TCAACAGATACACCAGAGGCCAGTCCACCCCGGTCCTCTCGTACTAAGGGCAGCTCCTCTCAAATATCCTACGCCCGCGCCGGATAGGGACCGAACTGTCTCACGACGTTCTGAACCCAGCTCGCGTACCGCTTTAATGGGCGAACAGCCCAACCCTTGGGACCTACTTCAGCCCCAGGATGCGATGAGCCGACATCGAGGTGCCAAACCACTCCGTCGATGTGAACTCTTGGGAGTGATAAGCCTGTTATCCCCAGGGTAGCTTTTATCCGTTGAGCGATGGCAATCCCACTTTCTACCACCGGATCACTAAGTCCTACTTTCGTACCTGCTCGACCCGTCGGTCTCGCAGTCAAGCTCCCTTCTGCCTTTGCACTCTTTGAATGGTTTCCAACCATTCTGAGGGAACCTTTGAGCGCCTCCGATACCCTTTCGGAGGCGACCGCCCCAGTCAAACTCCCCACCTGACATTGTCCCACCTCCGGGTCACGGAGGTTGGTTAGAAATCCAGTACCACAAGGGTGGTATCCCAACAGCGACTCCGACAAGACTGGCGTCCTGTCATCAAAGTCTCCCACCTATCCTGTACATGCAGTACCGAATCCCAGTATCAAGCTAGAGTAAAGCTCCATGGGGTCTTTCCGTCCTGGCGCAGGTAACCAGCATCTTCACTGGTATTTCAATTTCACCGGGTGCATTGTCGAGACAGCGCTCAAATCATTACGCCTTTCGTGCGGGTCGGAACTTACCCGACAAGGAATTTCGCTACCTTAGGACCGTTATAGTTACGGCCGCCGTTTACTGGGGCTTAGATTCAAAGCTTCGATTGCTCTAACCTCTCCTCGTAACCTTCCAGCACCGGGCAGGCGTCAGCCCATATACCTCACCTTTCGGTTTCGCATAGACCTGTGTTTTTGCTAAACAGTTGCTTGAGCCTATTCTCTGCGGCCACATCTCTGTGGCACCCTTTATCCCGAAGTTACAGGGTCATTTTGCCGAGTTCCTTAACAATGCTTCTCCCGCCGGCCTTAGGATTCTCTCCTCATCCACCTGTGTCGGTTTACGGTACGGGTACATATCACACAATAGCGGCTTTTCTCGACAGCTCGAATCCCGGACTTCACTACTTTTGTTCGCTCCGCATCACGTCTTCGGCTTACTAAGCGGATTTGCCAACTTAGCACCTACCTCGCTTGCCCTGGTATCTTCATTCCCAGGTTCCGGTATCTCTCTGTGTCCCCACAGTTCTGATGATATGCAGTACAGGAATTTCAACCTGTTATCCATCGACTACGTCTTTCGACCTCGCCTTAGGCCCCGACTTACCCAGAGCAGATCAGCTTTACTCTGGAAACCTTAGATATTCGGCCTGGAGGATTCCCACCTCCATCTCGCTACTCATTCCGGCATTCTCTCTTCTTAAAAATCCACAGCTCCTTATCGGTACTGCTTCGTCTCTTTAAGAATGCTCCTCTACCAATGTATAATTACATTCCTAAGCTTCGGTGTTGTGTTTTAGCCCCGGACATTTTCGGCGCAGGACCTCTCGACTAGTGAGCTATTACGCACTCTTTGAATGTGTGGCTGCTTCTGAGCCAACATCCTAGTTGTCTTCGAAATCCCACATCCTTTTCCACTTAACACACACTTTGGGACCTTAGCTGTAGGTCTGGGCTCTTTCCCTTTTGACTACCCAACTTATCTCGTGCAGTCTGACTCCCGTACATCATTTATGCGGCATTCGGAGTTTGATATTCTTCGGTAGACTTTGACGCCCCCTAGGAAATTCAGTGCTCTACCTCCGCTAAACTAATACGAGGCTAGCCCTAAAGCTATTTCGAGGAGAACCAGCTATCTCCGGGTTCGATTGGAATTTCTCCCCTATCCACACCTCATCGCCACCCTTTTCAACGGATGTGCGTTCGGTCCTCCATTCCCTTTTACGGGAACTTCAACCTGGACATGGATAGGTCACCCGGTTTCGGGTCTGCACATGCTGACTTTACGCCCTATTAAGACTCGCTCTCGCTTCGGCTCCGGAGCTTTACTCCTTAACCTCGCCAGCATCCGCAACTCGCCGGACCGTTCTACAAAAAGTACGCGGTTGCACCTTAACGTGCTTCCACAGCTTGTAAACACAGGGTTTCAGGTTCTCTTTCACTCCCCTCCCGGGGTCCTTTTCACCTTTCCTTCACAGTACTATGCGCTATCGGTCACTAAGGAGTATTTAGCCTTGGGGGGTGGTCCCCCCGAATTCCCGCAAGGTTCCACGTGTCTCGCGGTACTCTGGATCCTGCCGTTGCTTATCGTTTTCATGTACGAGGCTTTCACTCTCTCTGGCCGGTCTTTCCAGGACCGTTCCATTAACGAATCAGCTCACTTATGCAGTCCGTAACCCCAGAGTGCACGCACTCTGGTTTGGGCTCTTCCCATTTCGCTCGCCGCTACTTTGGGAATCGATGTTTCTTTCTCTTCCTCCGCCTACTTAGATGTTTCAGTTCAGCGGGTTCCCTTCCATACGTTATGTATTGGCGTATGGATGACTGAGGTCTTCTCAGCCGGGTTTCCCCATTCAGATATCTCCGGATCAATGGATATTTGCTCCTCCCCGAAGCTTTTCGCAGCTTATCACGTCTTTCATCGGCTCTTAGTGCCAAGGCATCCACCCTGCGCTCTTATTAGCTTAACCAATTGATTCACACCGCGGGTACGGTGTTCCTCTCAGATGCATAGCGTTGCATCTTTGGCTTATGGTGTTTACAATTAATAATTGCTTGTTTT
>NZ_QTXO01000013.1:0-799 GCF_003461685.1 Clostridium sp. AF12-41
CCATTTCCGGAATCATAACAGGTCATCAGATTATGAATTCCAAGATCCATTGATAAATAATGGCCATTCAGGGAAAGCGGTTCCGGCTCTTTGACCTCATAGATAACGATAAGGTCACATTTTCCATCTTCCGGTGGATAGATCCGCAGCTGTTTTATGTGATCCATGTTCCTGAAAATTTTATTTTCAAGATATAGAAATTTTTCATGAATCCCGTAAGTTCCTTCCATATAGCTTTTCAGATCCTTTGACAGAGACAGCCGTAATTGGCCGGAACCCTTCTCGTGCCGGATTCCCATCTGCATGTAAGTGATCGGTATATTGTCCTGTTTAAATCGCGGAGGATTTGGCGCTTTGATCCCGCCGGTCTTTTTAAGGGCATAAAATGATTTCCAGGCTTTATCCAGCTGCTTGCAGGTCTCCTGCGCTGTCTGGGACGGAAGCTGTCTATACCACAGATCTCCTTTATGCGCTTTCTTCTGATAATACCAGTCAGGATACTTCTCCAGCCCCAATTCTTTATATCGACGGCGTTCATAGTTGCAGACATTCCAGAGCTTGGAAGCAGCGTAACACATATGCCCTATAATATTAGAATATTCCGGCCGGATATTGACCGATGTTCTGTGCGACAACAGCATTCTCCTCCCCCTTCAGACAGCCATGCATATGAATATTTACAATTCACATTGAATTAATACGACTTGCTCTGATGTTCAATATAACGGCGAATATTTTCCTCAGATACGGATCCGATCGTTTCCACATAATAGGAATGGTTCCACAGTTCTCCCTTCCA
>NZ_QTXO01000014.1:0-769 GCF_003461685.1 Clostridium sp. AF12-41
ATAAGCAATTGACTTTGTCAACAACTTTTTTATTTTATTTTTAATCTCTCTCAGAAACCCGTTTGCGTTTCCGCTCTTATTTCTTCGATTGATTCGCCCTTGTCTCAAGGACGTATGTTATGATACCAGAGTTTCCAAGGATTGTCAACGATTTTTCTATATTTGTTATTCTTTTTATTTTGTTGTGATTTTTTAGAATATTTTGTCATTTCTATTTATTTCACACATACTAGATTAAAAAATCAGCAGCATTCCCACCAGCTTATTTTGATCCTTCTTGCGGAAATGCCGCTGATTTATTTTGCGCCATTTTCTTCTATTATCATATATGCAACTATTTGCTCTCTTCTCTTTCCAAACACTACAGTAACGAGATTGCGGTGTTCCATTTTTCAAAACTGTACATAATATATAATTTTAATAATGGGTATGGAAGAAAGCGACTGAAAAATCCAGATACCGCCTGTTTGAGAAGCTCACTTCCCTGTTTCAGGAAATTAATCCTGAGCTTCAATACACGGGGATAAAGTTCAGTATTAATACAGAATACTCGCCAGAATACTTAAAGGAAGCCGCATCGAAATACGCAGAAATCTGGCAGTTGGATGAAACAACGTTTGTCGCCGGTAAAGGACATCGAAAGTCAGTCCAGCAGCGCCATTATGAAAAACTTAAGGAATATCTGTCAAATTGGAATTCCCTATTACACAAAAAAACCGCCATACATTTCTGTACAACGGTCTTCTTTATATACCTTCAAAACTGCACA
>NZ_QTXO01000015.1:0-299 GCF_003461685.1 Clostridium sp. AF12-41
GCTGTCTGAAGGGGGAGGAGAATGCTGTTGTCGCACAGAACATCGGTTAATATCCGGCCGGAATATTCTAATATTATAGGGCATATGTGTTATGCTGCTTCCAAACTCTGGAATGTCTGCAACTATGAACGCCGTCGATATAAAGAATTGGGGCTGGAGAAGTATCCTGACTGGTATTATCAGAAGAAAGCGCATAAAGGAGATCTGTGGTATAGACAGCTTCCGTCCCAGACAGCGCAGGAGACCTGCAAGCAGCTGGATAAAGCCTGGAAATCATTTTATGTCCTTAAAAAGACCGG
>NZ_QTXO01000015.1:309-680 GCF_003461685.1 Clostridium sp. AF12-41
AAGACCGGTGGGATCAAAGACCCAAATCCGCCGCGATTTAAACAGGACAATATACCGATCACTTACATGCAGATGGGAATCCGGCACGAGAAAGGTTCCGACCAATTGCGGCTGTCTCTGTCAAAGGATCTGAAAAGCTATATGGAAGAAACTTACGGGATTCATGAAAAATTTCTATATCTTGAAAATAAGATTTTCAGGAACATGGATCACATAAAGCAGCTGCGGATCTATCCACCGGAACATGGGAAATGTGACCTTATCGTTATCTATGAGGTCAAAGAGCCAGAACCGCTTTCCCTGAATGGCCATTATTTATCAATTGATCTTGGAATTCATAATCTGATGACCTGTTATGATTCCGGAAATGG